>JBCCWF010000007.1:0-36711 GCA_039194035.1 Cyanobacteria bacterium P01_E01_bin.6
AACTCACTTTAAAACCCTGGGGAGCGCCCCTCCGGGGCGCTCCCCAGGTTTTTGAGTTTTTAGTTTAATAACGCCAAGCTACTTCGCTGTATTCAACTGTTATTGAGGTTGAATATAGATCGCGTTGGCGATCGCTTCATCCAAGGCTGCACGGCTGCGCCCAATACGAATAATGTAAGACGGAAACTGTTGCTCCAGATGAATCTCAACACCAGGACTGACACCCATCGCTAATAAACGATTAATCATTTTCAGATCATCAGTTGTTAAGAATGTCACGATTCCTACTGTGCCCGTTTTCATAGATGAAAGTGCAGCCATTATTCAATCTCCTGTAGGAATATAGATATGTAAGATTAGGCCAAGCCCGGGTTATACAGAAATGCCGAATATCGTTAGCACGGTGTTCAACACAATACCGACAGTCAAGGCAAAAGGAACGATGAATGCCACCATCCCAATGGCAGTTTTGAGTCCTCGTTCTTTGATCAGGATCTGAAGCTGAGCAATGCAGGGAAGGAATAGCGTCAACACAACAGCAGCAATGACGAGCTGATTGCCTGTGAGAATATCACCCTGCTGCAAGTCAAATAAACCAGCAGCTCCATAGTCTCTACGGAAGAAGCCATATAAAAAGATGGGTGTGGTTGATGCGGGGAGTCCTAACCATGCAGTGACGGGCTCCAGCAGACGAATAATTGCATCAAATAGCCCAGTGAGTCGTCCTAACCAGATAAAAACAGATGCCCAGATGAATAGAGGGACGATTTCCCAAAAATACCATTTGACTCGTACAGCAGTTTTCTTCAAAACGTTACGCAGGGTTGGTAACCGCAGAGGTGGAATATCCATGTAGAAACTTGCGGGTTTGTCAGGAAGAATTCGAGCGGCTAGCGTACCAATCAACAGAAAAATCCCGAGGATGACTCCGCTCCATAGGGCAAGGGCTGCTGGCTGGTGGGCCAGCAATCCCAGAATGACTCCCCACTGAGCCGCACAGGGCACAGCAAGTGCCAAAAGAAACGTGGCTAATAGACGCTCACGGCGGGTTTCAAGGGTGCGAGTAACCATCGTTGCCATCGTGTCGCAGCCCAAGCCTAAAACCATAGGAATGACGGCACGACCTGACAAGCCCATCGCTTTGAACAGGCGATCGAGCATGAGGGAGAGACAGGGGAGATACCCACTATCTTCCAGGAGAGAAAACATGAAGAAGTATGTGGTGACGATGGGCAATACGATCGCGACAGCATAGCGTAAGCCCAAGGTAATCATGCCGTAGTCGTTCACAAACAGATCTTGAATGATAGGCCAAGGTAAGATCGTTGCGATCGCCCCATTGACCCAGGGGTTAATGCTCCCCTCAAAGAAGGTCTCGATGCTTTCAACCATCGTCCCTGCCCCAAATTCACCAACGAATTTATATACTCCGTAATATAGGATGATGACTAAGATAGGAAATCCAGTCACAGGGTGAACTGTGAGTTGGTGGAGTCGTTCTGCCCAGCGTCTTTCCTTACTGGAGGTTTCAGTGACGCTAAGGCTTTCAAGATCCCATGCGATTTGCTGACGGGCTTTGGCGATCGCTACAGTGAGCGGTTCCTCGCACTGTTCTTGAGCCTGAGTGACGACTGCTTCGATGGCTAGCCAATTGGATTCATGGTGTTGGGCATGTGTCCATAGATCCGCATCGTGCTGCAAAAGTAACAGGGCAAGACTCCGTTTTGAAATGGGATACAGCTGTGAAAGAGCCCGTTCATACTGATTGGAGAGCAATGCTTCGATGTGGGCGATCGCCCGTTCAATAGGGTGAGGATACGTGCAGAGCTGTAACATAGTGGGCAACCTTTTGAGTCAGTTCGTGAATGCCTTGGTGACGGGAAGCCGTGGTCAGAACAACTGGAATACCCAGTCGTTCTTCAAGCACGTGGGGATGAATCTGTAAGCCAAACCGTTCAGCTTCATCCATCATGTTGATGACTAATAGCAGCGGAAACCCTGCCTCGATCAGCTGCAATGTCATGGGCAACATGCGTCCTAAATTCTTCGCATCCATCACATGCAGCACAAGGTCGAGATTCGTTGTGAGCAACAGCTCACGCGTCACCTGTTCTTCTTCTGTAATCGGCACCAGAGAATACATACCGGGTGTGTCGATGATGGTCAATGACCAATCGTTGACTTTCATCTCTCCTTTAGAGACTTCAACGGTCGTGCCAGGATAGTTTGATACGGTTACATAAGACTGGGTTAGAGCATTGAACAATACGCTCTTTCCAACATTGGGCGTTCCCACCAGAGCAATCCGTTTTTCAGCATCCAGACGCTCAAACGGGGGACGGGGCGATCGCCCAAATAACTGCTGCAAAAAGCTAGGTTGATAACAATTGCTGGTGCATTGATTACAGTCCACGGAGTACCTCCTTGAGGAAGACTGGAAGATGGTGGGGAAGGTCGAGAGCCTTAGTCAGATTTAGTTTCAGATGATCGATTGCCCGCATGATGTCTCACAAGGGTTGACGCATCTTGAGGACGCACAAAACTATAGGTTTCTGAGCCTGGAGAAACTTGAATGGTTGGGCCTTGTTTGCAGTTTTTCAGGCATCCAGTCGGTTTGATGCTGATGTGCCGTCCCAATTTGCCTTCTGACACTGCCGCTTCCAATGCTTGCATGACGTGACGGCTGCCCTGCTTATGGCATTTCCCCTTAGTACAAACCTTGAAGGTCTGGACTTTGTGTTTGGGGGTAACGGTCGTTCCTTCCGGCAGATCAGAGAGTTCAGCAGCATCGTCGGAAGGGGGGGCCATACCGGCTTCGCATAGATGACCCAACGCCACATCTTCTGTCATATCAGTTTCAGCAGACACCACCATTAACGCCTTAAGATAATCCTTCTTGGGGCGAACCCAGATCTGAAGCATCATGCCAGGTTGTAATTTACCCGCTAGGGTATAGCCAATCAGCTTAGGTAGCTTAATCAGTAACTCTTCATCATTCTGCTGAATCTGTATATATTTCAAGCGCCCTTTCGATGAGGGAAGTTCCCCCAGATATTGCCCTTGAATAATACGAACATCGCTAGAAATGCTACTCTCTCTAATGGATGCTGCTGAATGAGAGCATGATGTGTGTTCGGATGAGACCTGTGAATAGTTCATTGATTAGACTCCCCAGCATGCGTTGAGCCACTCGACTTGTTCATTGCGAGGAGCCGTCGTTTGTTTCATCACGCTCCAAAGCTGAATCGCGGACAGCGTGTCTTGAACCGAAACCCGCAGGGGCTCTCCAGTATTACAGGAACAGGGGATGGAGAGTTCCAGAAGACGGTAATAAATTTCCCATCGGATGATCGGATCAACCTGAACGGGTTCATTAAATTCGTGAGATGAGGTACTGGATTCCATGATGATTCACCTGAGAGATTGCAATGAGTACGTTGGTGGATGAGCGATTTGATAACGTTATTTTTTTATTAGGAGAATTGAGTGAGGCACTGCTCAATCAGTGGTTTTTGTCAAATTGAGTATGTTAAGCAGCATGAATCAAACGAAAGAAGTAAGAAAGGCGGGAAGTTGGGATGTCCTCCCGCCTAGAGAGAGGAATAGCGCAAATACTGATTAGTTGCTGCCGTTTCTCACAAATGCCAAGGTGAGACTGTCGTGAGCCAAGAAATGGCTATTGTGGAATGCCCTGTCTTCAGCCTTCAGCAACATTTGCTCATACAGGTAGCGTGTGGCGCGATCGCCCAAACTTTCTGCCTGAGCAGCTAGTCGACGGAGCAATTCAGTGACGGATTGTTCTGCCGCCAGATCGTTTTCAATCATCTGACGTGATGAGAACACCCCATCAGATTCAGGAGAGAAACAGCACAGTTCTGCAAGACGCGCAAAACTATTGACCGGAATACCCCCCAACCCATCTAATCGTTCTGCGATGTCATGCACATGTCCGCGAACTGCATCAGCACTGTCTTGAAACCAATCATGAATCATATAAAATTCGCTGCCTTGAGATACAAAGTGGTGCTTTTGGTACTGGAGATAGAGCGCTTGGAAACTCGCAAGCACTGTGTTGAGTCCTTCGCAGACAGGTGTTGTTACGGTGGACTCTAGGTTGATAGGGTTTGGATGCACCTCTCCCCATGCTTGTACTAGGTTTTCAGTCATAGTCATATGAGCCTCCAGGGGCGTAGTAGTAGAGCAAAGATGCCAATGAGATTGGCACGAGATGCTGGCTGAGATGCCAGCTTTAAATGCCCTTTAGAATTACGCGTGAGAACAACAGTGTCACCCACGCGCAACGTCCTTAGGGCAGGATGATCCGCATGGGACCACAAGCCGAGTGTCGAACCATCAACTGCTTTGAACACTGCATAAATGCGATCGCCCGAGGCTGTATCATGTGCAGTGCATGATTTCACTCGTGCCTCGACAAATGAGGAGCCAATGAACGGGAGCGGGAAACGAGAATTCGTCATAGCGAGTATTTCCGAACAACCATGTTAGATACTGAGAGAGATGAAACTTATTCTTAACAGTGAAATCAATACGGTGAAATCGATTATTGGATAAGTTGAGAATGCAAGCAAGCCGTAAAGATAGTGATCATGCTTCTTGTGGAGCGATTTGATACAGGGAGTCAATGAGGCTGAACGTAATAACAGTTGCCTTAGCACATACCTTGCAAAGAAACATTGTCAATAAAATAGGCTAATAATTTCAGGTGTTGGGTCAACTCAAGTATTTGGATAATGATTGTCTGTCGTTGAATGGAGTAAAACGTGAGACGTTTAATGCAACTTAGGAATAGAGCAATGGGGCAAGAATGACAGGCTAGGGGGCACAGGATAGAGAGTTAGCTTACTTGAGGAAGAAACTGAATGTGATGACCGGTTTGCTGAAGATGGCGCATGTGGTTAAACAACTGCCAGCAATAGGTTTCTGGTAGACTGCAAGCAATCGCCCCACGCATCACCACATCGAAATACCAATCATTGGGTGCTAGCTCAATAGGTAGCTTGTCGATAACGGCATAGGTGAGCACATTCGAGTACTGTTTTCCTTGACATTCAACGGCTACAAACTCGTGACGGTAATGCCCCTGATCAACCCCTTCTCGTTTATCAAGTGGAGGTCTAAAGCGATGGGGTAACTGATACAACACACCATACACAGACTGTCTTGCCTCTGGAACGATGTCTAGTGCTCCACAACGACGATGTTTTGAATAATGATAAAAGCCAAGTCGATACCCTCTGAGTGTTGCCGCACCGACGACATACCCCTGCGTACTCTCGCCGAGCGATCGCTTCAAATCGACAGGACACATGCATGATCCATAAGCAAAGTAGTAAAACATGACAGTGTTCCAGGCAGATATTAGGCAAGCCGTTTGGCATCAACAGTCTGTGGCAACTTAATCGGATCAGTAAGACCTGCAATCGATAGTTCCCATCCATTCGACAAGGTGAAAATCTGATTCTCTCCTTCTGTAGTTTGACTCACGACTTCTTCTTCCAGGTCTTTTTTAGCGACGTAGACTAACAGTGTCCCACTTGCATTTTCCCGTAGCATGACTTTCATCCGCAGTACCTCTGAGTGTAATAATGTAGGGAATGGCTAAAGAGAATCGAAGTCGCTATCCCTTCTTATTCTCCTGTAATCAGCGAGTTAACAGTCCGTTCAGTCCCTGTTCTAAACGGTTTTCTGTGCTTGAATCAGACTTAAAAGCTCATCTTCGGTCAGGCTCCGCTTTGCCTGGGTTGACCAACTTCGCACAGCTGACAGTACGGAATCTGAATCCTGAGAATTGAGTAAGATTTCATGTCGTTCTAGAATATTTTGAAGCAGATGTCGCCCAGAGTGCTTACCCAAAACCAAGCGGTGTTGCCAACCAACATCCTCGGGACTAAACGGTTCATAAGTTGATGGATCGTTCAATATCCCATGGGCATGGATGCCGGATTCGTGAGCAAAGGCATTGTCTCCAACCACCGCTTTCCACGGGGGAACAGGGAACTTTGATGCCTGCGCCACAAGGCGTGACAACTCCAGCAAATGCTTCGTATGAATGTTAGGTTGAATGCCATAAATGCGCTTAAGTGCCATCACCACTTCTTCCAATGCCGCATTTCCAGCACGTTCACCCAATCCGTTCACAGTCGTGTTGACGGATGTGGCTCCCGCGCGGATTCCGGCGATCGCATTGGCTGTTGCCATGCCCAAATCATTGTGGGTGTGCATTTCAACCGGGATGTCCAGATTCGACACTAAATGACGTACTTTTTCATAGGTCATCATCGGGTCAAGGATGCCGACTGTGTCGCAGAAGCGGAATCGAGATGCTCCCCATTCTTGAGCGTATTGAGCCGCATCGAGCAGAAAGGTCTCATCCGCCCGAGACGAATCTTCACCGCCAACAGAGACCCAGAGTCCATGGGCAACAGCAAACGTAATACAATCTCGAAGCCGTTCAAACATCCGTTGCCATTGCCCGTTAAATTTAGCGTTGATCTGGATATCTGATACGGGAATCGAGATATGAACCCGTGATAAGCCACAAGATACCGATGCCTGAATGTCAGAAATCACCGCACGATTCCATCCCGTCAGGTTGGCGCGAAGTCCTAAGCGAACAATCTGGGCGATCGCCTCAGCTTCTTCTTGTCCCATGGCAGGAATGCCCACTTCGAGTTCATGCACCCCAATCGCATCAAGGAATTTTGCGATCGCCACCTTTTCGTCGATGCCAAAGGCCACTCCCGCAGCTTGTTCTCCGTCTCGCAACGTTGTGTCGTGAATTTGAATCGGACAAGAAATATCGGAAACACCGTCATAAGATGATGTTGAGAAGTAGTCTTGTAACGTCGTAGAACTTGAATACGTTAATGCAGTGTTCACGATGAGGTCTCCATAAAAGGACACTAGAAGGTAGCGTTATCCGTTATTCCTGCTTTGTTTTAGGCTTAAGTTCGTCTACCTTGATTTTGAGTATGTTGTTCAGAACGGCAGCATATAGCAATGTCAAGAGGCAGGTTATCGAAAGGGCAATAAATGTAGCAAACATGGTGAACCTCCTACTGCAATAGGTGATGGAGATGAATGCTTAGGCGTCGATTGTTTCTGCGTACTGAAGGACCGGACACCCCATTGCCTGATGCTCGAACCAATCAAAAATGTGACCTAACTGATCAATGGTGATCAGGCCATATTTCCATAACAGAATGGACAATGGGCCATTCCCTAAATCCGGATCCCGCAA
This sequence comes from Cyanobacteria bacterium P01_E01_bin.6, assembly GCA_039194035.1. Taxonomy (GTDB): domain Bacteria; phylum Cyanobacteriota; class Cyanobacteriia; order CAKZMO01; family CAKZMO01; genus JBCCWF01. The sequence continues at coordinate 7,262 of JBCCWF010000007.1, forward strand.
TATGACAGAAATTTCATGGTCAGAAACGGACAAATCCTGCTTTAAAAATTGAATAAACCGAGGGGTATTGTAGTTGGGTGGCATAGAAACCTCCTGAAAGTAGAATTTGGTGATGCAAATGGCATTCAAACCATGATTGGAATGAGTCGTCGTGTGAACCTGTATTGTTAGGTTTCAATCAAATCTCTAACCTGACAAGCCTTACAGTGACATTAGAAACTTCACCTGTTCTTCAAGCTCTTCAATGCGATCCACCAGTTGTCGAGTGAGCGTGGCTTGAGCATCCGGTAATTGAGAATGGTCTAGGGGACAGTTTGGTGCGTTTGAACGGCAGATATTACGTCCCGGAACACCAACAGCTGTGCAATTTGCTGGCACATGACGCAGCACAATTGAGCCAGCACCGATACGAGCGTTATCGCCAATGTGGATATTCCCGAGAACTTTTGCACCTGCTCCAATGACGACTCGATTCCCAACGGTTGGATGCCGCTTGCCTGTTTCCTTTCCTGTCCCCCCTAAGGTGACACCTTGATAAATCAAGGTATAGTCACCCACAATCGCCGTCTCACCGATAACAATACCCATCCCGTGATCAATAAAGACCCCTTTACCCAGAGTTGCCCCAGGATGAATTTCAATGCCTGTGAAGAATCGTGCTAAGTGAGAGATAAAACGAGGGAAAAAGGGAACATGTCGATGATGGAGGCAATTGGCAATACGATGACTGGCGATCGCATGGAGGCCAGGATAGCAGAACAATACCTCTACCCAATTTCGTGCCGCTGGGTCGCGCTCAAAGATGATCGTGAAATCCTCAGCGAATGGCATTTGCTGAATCATCTGTTGAAGCGATCGCAACAGCACAGGCTTCTTTTTGTCTTGACTGCGCTTGGCCTGAACCTTCGTTGTATTTGTCTCTGCACAGACAGGACAATATCCAGCAGGATTTGAACTTGAACGAGAATTAAATATTGCTCGACTCGAAAAGGTGAGAGGCTGTTGCATGGTTCTGCACAGGTAAAGCAGTTGAGTTGTTCTGCTTATACCAAGTGCTCTCGGCATCTATGGGTAGAACTACGCCGATTTCATTACTAAAACCATTAGATCATGTACTCACACCTCAACCCCTTGAATAATGAGGTACTGAGTTTTTCTACGGGATGGGGGGCGAGTATTTTTAAAGTAGGGTCCGGGTAATATTACCCACTGGGGACTTGACTTTGTGTACTCAAGCTCAGGTTCTTAACCATCAAGGATTACAAATGATTTCTACCGAAAAAATTGAATCATTATTAGATGTACTCAAAGCGTTCAATTTTAGTCTTGAGAACCGTGCTCTTATCTAAAAAGTATCGTATGTATCCAAATGAAATCTATTTATTCAGAAGTTCTTAACAAAACCAACAAATCACGATGCAGATAGACGGTGCAGATAGTCAGATTAAGAACATAAACATAGTGATTTGCGAATAAGGACCTAGACGAAATTAAAACCAAAACCCCAAATCCTGTGCCGCCCGCTGTGCGGGCGGCACAGGATTTGGAAGGTTACGTTGACTTATATCTAGCTACTTAGCGGTTTGCAACTCCGTTCAGTGCGAAAGTAATGGTGCGTGGCACTGTTGGAGGATACTCTACGCACCTCACACCATCGTGCTTAACCAACGTGCACAGCGCTATAGATGACCAGGTTGAAAAATTTGTCGCTTTTAGTATTTGTCACGGTAGAGTCCATGGCTGAACCCCACATGACAGTTCCCACTATGGTTTGGGGTGTCAGTGAGTTGAAATAAAACGCAACAGTGAAATGGAAGCATTGAATACAAACACAAAATCATATTGATACATTAGCTACAGAAAATTATTTTAACTATTGAATTTTGAGTCAGAAACCAGAGTTTGAGTACTCAAAATAGCGATCGCACAATTTTAGATAAACCTACCGTTAACCTAGCTTTAATCATGCTTTGAGCTGAGTACACAAATAGTCGCCCCCTATCCAAAAAATACATGGACCACGCGCAAAAAATACTCGCCCCCCTGTCCAAAATTTATTTCAAACCCTTATGAATCCTCAAAAAGGGAATTTGAGTACAGTGCTAATCATTCAATAACTCTATTGCGAGGGCATCCTTCAAAGCAATTTCCTCCACTTGCTATAACCCTTTTAACGCCAACGCCAATCTTTTTGATTCAGATTAACGGCTACTTGTGAAATGGAAGTCATGCAATATCTGACCCGGTTAGGGTAATTGCTGATTCGTTCAACCTAATGAAGCGATGAGGCAACTCACTATATATTGTTTTTCATTCCAACTCCAGTTAGACGAGCGTCTGAGTTTTAAGGATGAAGCTAGCAAACGTGACACATGACTAACCTCCCATCCTTGTGAGTGAGTCCTTCATCACCATTCATCCGTTTCGGTTCTATCAGGAATCAGCAAGCGGCCTATCCTGCGGAGGCAGGCTTATTGATGAGGCTTCTCACTCACAAGAGCTTCCCAACGTCGTGAGTTCATAGGCGTCAAAACCGTTTCCATTCTTTTCTACCTGCAAACTCCTCCTTCTTATTAACGATGCGGGCAGCTGTTTTAGAGTTTTGTGCTCTTGCCCTTGCCCGCTCGTTCACTTCTTTCCTTTTTTGTCCACCTCCTGCCCAACGCAAGCAATGACACCACCACCTAGCGCGATCGCAACTCCTCCCACCGTGGATTTAGAGCTGACGAAAACTAAAGTCAAAGCCAAAAAGTCTGGCGGTTGTGGGTGCAGCAGTAAGTCTGATGCATCCCAGACGATGGATGAGAAACTCAAAGAGCGGATTGAAAAACATCCTTGCTATAGCGAAGAAGCTCACCACCACTATGCCCGGATGCATGTTGCTGTGGCTCCTGCCTGCAACATTCAATGTAACTACTGTAACCGTAAATATGACTGTGCGAATGAGAGCCGCCCTGGAGTCGTGAGTGAACTCCTGACTCCCGAAGAAGCTGCTCATAAAGTGCTTGTCGTTGCAGGTAAGATTCCTCAAATGACAGTATTGGGTATCGCAGGCCCCGGCGATCCCTTAGCAAACCCAGAGAAGACCTTCCGCACCTTTGAATTAATTGCGGATAAAGCACCAGATATTAAGCTTTGCTTATCCACGAATGGATTAATGTTGCCGGATTACGTTGACCGCATTAAAGCGTTAAATGTTGATCACGTCACCATTACTATTAATATGGTGGATCCTGAAATTGGAGCGAAGATTTATCCCTGGGTTCACTATCGCCGTAAGCGCTATCGCGGCATTGAAGGGGTTCGCATTCTCCATGAGCGTCAGATGGAAGGTCTAGAAGCATTGAGAGATGCAGACATTCTGTGTAAGGTGAATTCCGTTCTTATTCCTGGCATTAATGATGAACATATGCCGGAAGTAAATAAGGCCATTCGTGCGCGGGGTGCCTTCTTACACAACATCATGCCGTTGATTTCTGCCCCTGAACACGGAACTTACTTTGGTTTAAACGGTCAGCGTGGACCCAATCCAAAGGAACTCAAGTCTGTTCAAGATAAGTGCTCCGGCAACATGAAAATGATGCGTCACTGTCGTCAGTGCCGTGCTGATGCCGTTGGCTTACTCGGTGAAGACCGTAGCCAGGAATTCACCAAGGAAAAATTCATGGAAATGGAGACAGAGTACAATCTAGAGGCTCGCCAGAAGGTTCATGCCACGATTGATGTGGCGAAGGCTGAGGTTGCAGCAGTAAAAGCCAAAAGCAATAAAAATGGCTCTGCTGTCAAAATTGCCTCACCAAAAATTCTGGTTGCTGTGGCTACCAAGGGGGGCGGTGTTGTGAATCAACACTTCGGTCACGCAAAGGAATTCATGATTTACGAGGTAGATGCAAATGAGGCTCGGTTTGTCAGCCACCGTAAGATCGACAACTATTGCCAAGGTGGCTATGGCGAAGAGGCAATGCTAGACGGCATTCTCAAGACCATCGCTGACTGTAAAGCTGTATTGGCATCGAAGGTTGGCCCTTGTCCTCAAAAGGAACTGAAAAAGGCTGGCATCCAGGTCGTCGAATCCTACGATGTCATCGAGAAAGTCGCTCGCGACTACTATGACGAGTTTGTTGCTACTGCTTAACGCTTGCGTGGTGGGACATCCTATGCGGTGTCCCACCCAACCCACAGGAGTTGAACCATGCCATATGTCATCACAAACCAATGTATCGGGTGCGATCGCTGTCTCTCAGTTTGTCCAACCCAAGCCGTTCAGCGAGACGAACACCATTATTGGATTGATGCAAGTCAATGTAATGCGTGTGAAGGAGTTTACCGCGTTGCCCAATGCTGGGCAGGGTGTCCAACCAACAATGCTTGTATCTCGTTCACTGACAGTGTTGAAAGTGTTGACAGTCATGCACTCTCGCGCACATTTGACTACTGGGATTCATGGTTCGACACCTACAACCGTTTAGTTGTGCGTTTGAAAACGACTCAATCATCAGCCTATTGGCGACATTGGTTTGAGCAATACTCTACCTTTCTGTCACGACTAAAAGATAAAACACCGTCTTACACCTGCAACTAACATGTGTATTTCGATATCTCAAGGCTTTACTCTCTGCCCTCTAACCCATCGTGGAGATCAACTATGACCGTCATTTATCTGGACAATAATGCGACAACGCGAGTCGCACCCGAAGTGATCGAGGCGATGATGCCTTACTTACGAGACTTTTACGGTAATCCATCATCTATGCATAGTTTTGGTGGACAGGTGGGTCAGGCTGTTCGAGACGCGCGATCGCACGTTGCCCAATTGATTGGTGCCGAAGATACCGAAATCATCTTTACAAGTTGTGGTAGCGAAGGCAATAATACCGCCATTCACGCAGCACTCGCTGCTCAGCCTGATAAGCGGAATATTGTAACGACTGAGGTTGAGCACCCTGCGATTCTCAATGTCTGTAAGCATCTAGAGAAAAAGGGCTACACGGTTACGTATCTAAGCGTTGATGGAAAAGGTCAGCTCGATTTAATGGAGCTAGAGGCGGCCATGACTGGGGGCACGGCTCTGGTCACGACCATGTACGCCAATAATGAAACGGGTGTGATTTTTCCGGTAGAGGAAGTGGGGGCGATCGCCAAAGAGTACGGTGCAACCTTCCATGTAGATGCCGTTCAAGCAGTCGGTAAGGTTCCCATTAATTTGAAGAACAGCACCATTGATCTGTTAACGCTCTCGGGACACAAGCTCCATGCACCCAAAGGTATTGGTGCGCTTTATGTGCGTCGCGGATATAAGTTCCGTCCCTTCCTTCTGGGGGGACACCAAGAGCGAGGACGTCGTGCCGGTACTGAGAATGTTCCAGGACTCGTTGCTCTCGGCAAAGCCGCAGAATTAGCACAGGCGGATTTAAAAGGTGTTTCTCAAGAAAAGCGTTTGCGTAATCGTCTGGAGCAAGGACTTCTGGAACGTATTCCCGATTGTGGAGTGAATGGACATCCAATCCACCGCTTACCCAACACCACCAATATTGGCTTCAAGTACATTGAAGGGGAAGCCATTCTCTTCTTACTTAATAAATATGGGGTGTGTGCATCCTCTGGTTCAGCCTGCACCTCTGGGTCGCTAGAACCTTCTCACGTGCTTCGGGCAATGGGCTTACCTTATACCATTCTGCACGGCTCTATTCGGTTCAGTCTCTCTCGATACACAACGGAGGAAGAAATCAATACGGTACTTGATATGATGCCTGAAATCGTCGAGCGGTTACGCGCCATGTCTCCCTTTAACAACGATGAGGCTGGTTGGTTGCAAGACCGCTCAGAGGCTGTTGCTGTTGCCCGATAATCCAATCCCTGTGGGGGCGATGCATTTGGTCAGGATGTATAACCTAAGTCAGAAATTCATACCAAATGCATCGCCCCTAGCGTCCAATACAACCCTGTTAACCACCATTCAATTTATCCAGGACAATCATCATGTGGGACTATTCAGAACAGGTTCTTGAACATTTCTATAATCCTCGCAACCAAGGGGCGATCGCCGAAACCGAGGAGCCCGGTGTTGCCATTGTCTTTGGCGAAGTTGGCAGCATTGCCTGTGGTGATGCTCTGCGCTTGCACCTGAAGATTAAAGAAGCCACAGATACAATTCTGGATTCTCGCTTTCAGACCTTTGGATGCACCAGTGCGATCGCCTCTTCATCTGCATTAACTGAACTAGTTAAAGGCAAAACGTTAGATGAAGCTCTGAATATCACCAATAAAGAAATTGCTGACTTTCTCGGTGGTTTGCCAGAAGCGAAGATGCACTGTTCTGTGATGGGCCAGGAAGCCCTCGAAGCGGCGATTTTCAAATATCGGGGCATCGAAGTCGAACATCATGTCGATGATGACGAAGGCGTCTTAATTTGCTCTTGCTTTGGCATCACAGAAAATAAGATCCGTCGCGTCGTCATTGAAAACGACTTGACCGAGATTGAGCAGGTGACCAACTACATCAAAGCAGGCGGTGGCTGTGGTTCCTGTCTTGCTGACATTGAAGATATTCTCATCGAAGTACAAGCAGAAAAAGCAGCCCTCAAAGATCGAGTTGAAGCTCAAATTGACACCACAGCACCATCTACTGCAACAGCAACCCTAACCCCCATCCAGAAAATTACTCGGATTCAACAGGTAATTGATGAAGAAGTTCGTCCCATGCTTATGGCAGACGGTGGAGATCTCGAACTTTATAACGTTGAAGGGGATACCGTTCAAGTTGTGCTCAAGGGGGCTTGTGGCGGCTGTTCCAGCAGTACCGAAACGTTGAAGTATGCAATCGAAGCACGTCTAAAAGACCGCGTCCTTTCAACCCTCGTCGTTGAGTCTGTTGGGTAAACGGTTTGGCTATGCGCCCTTCCACAAGCCCATCACCTCATTACTCCATCACCTCACTACCCCAGTTACATCATAAGGACCCATGCTAACCATCCATCCCCCCCATGAGGACTGTGTTGCCCCGCAACACGCCTCGCGAGCACCTCCGTTCTTACTCAACTTTCTATCTACTTGGGCGGAGTGTAAGCAGCGGCATGACCATTCACAAGTGGAGGAATTGAATCGTATCCCGAAATCGTTGCATTGGACATTTGAGTTAATTACTTCACAGAAAAACGCACAAACCTCAAAAGGAGAAATCCAACCATGAGACAGATCGCATTCTATGGAAAAGGCGGTATCGGTAAATCCACCACATCCCAAAACACTATCGCCGGGATGGCTGATCGCAACCGCATCATGATCGTAGGTTGTGACCCCAAAGCTGACTCTACTCGCTTAATGCTTCACAGCAAAGCTCAGACTACTATTTTGCATTTGGCTGCTGAGCGTGGTGCCGTTGAAGACCTCGAACTCGACGAAGTACTGCTAAATGGCTATAAGAACGTTAAGTGCGTTGAGTCTGGTGGGCCTGAGCCTGGCGTTGGCTGTGCAGGTCGGGGGATCATCACCGCCATCAACTTCTTAGAAGAAGAAGGTGCGTACGAAGATCTCGACTTTGTATCCTACGACGTGCTGGGTGACGTGGTTTGCGGTGGTTTTGCCATGCCCATCCGAGAAGGCAAAGCTCAGGAAATCTACATCGTTTGCTCTGGCGAAATGATGGCAATGTATGCGGCTAATAACATTGCCCGAGGCATCCTCAAGTATGCTCACTCCGGTGGTGTCCGCTTGGGTGGCCTCATCTGTAACAGCCGTAACGTTGACCGGGAAATCGACTTGATTGAAACCCTGGCTGATCGTCTTGGTACTCAGATGATTCACTATGTTCCCCGCGACAACATCGTTCAGCACGCTGAACTTCGTCGCATGACTGTGATTGAGTATGCTCCTGACAGCAAGCAAGCAGCAGAGTACCAAACTCTGGCTCGCAAGATTGAAGACAACAAGAATCTCGTGATTCCTACTCCCATCTCCATGGACGAACTGGAAGAACTCTTGGTTGAGTTCGGCCTCTTGAATGGTGACGAAGAGTATGAAAAGGCACTTGCTGCTGACAAAGCGACGGTAGCTGTCTAGTCTGTAATCTCTCATCTTGAGTTGTCTGAACTGAGTCAGCTTCTGGCTAATTCACTCGCGAGTAAGCACTGGGGCCAACACTGCACTCGGTCAGGCAGCTCATTCCCTCCCTGTACGAAACCACTCCTTATAACAATAAAGAGGGCACCATGACCACCGTAGAAGACAGAAAGGCGCTCGTCCAGGAAGTCCTGGAAGTGTACCCGGATAAAGCTAAAAAGAGCCGCTCGAAGCACGTAAATGTTACCGAAGAAGGTGCATCCGACTGCGGCGTGAAATCCAACAAAAAGTCTGTTCCTGGCGTAATGACCACCCGTGGCTGTGCCTATGCAGGTGCAAAAGGTGTGGTCTGGGGCCCAGTTAAAGACATGATTCATATCAGCCATGGTCCTGTCGGTTGTGGTTACTACTCCTGGTCAGGACGCCGTAACTACTACATCGGTACAACCGGAGTCGATACCTTCGGTACCATGCAGTTCACGTCTGACTTTCAGGAACGAGATATTGTATTTGGCGGTGACAAAAAACTTGCGAAGCTAATTGATGAGCTAGAAATTCTTTTCCCCCTCAGCCAAGGCACGACAATCGAGTCCGAATGTCCGGTTGGTTTAATCGGAGACGACATCGAAGCCGTTGCGAGAAAAAAGAATAAAGAATATGGTAAGCCCGTTGTGCCTGTTCGTTGTGAAGGCTTTCGAGGGGTGTCTCAGTCTCTTGGACACCACATTGCAAACGACACTGTTCGCGACTGGGTTCTTCCCAAAGCAGATGAGTATCGTAAAACTCCCGAAGGTTTTGAGCCGGGGCCCTATGATGTCAACATCATAGGTGACTACAATATCGGGGGAGATGCATGGCCCAGCCGTCGATTACTCGAAGCTATCGGTCTTCGCGTCATCTCCCAATTCTCCGGTGATGGCACCTTCAACGAAGTGGTGATGACGCCTCTCGCAAAGTTGAACCTGATCCACTGCTATCGTTCCATGAACTACATTTGCCGCTTCATGGAAGAGAAGTATGGCATTGGCTGGTTGGAGTACAACTTCTTTGGCCCAACTCAGATTGCCAAGTCCCTACGGAAGATTGCAGCTCAGTTTGACGAAACGATTCAGGAAAATGCTGAGCGTGTGATTGCAGAGCACCAGGCACGGATGGATGCGATCGCCGCTAAGTATCGTCCTCGTTTAGAAGGAAAAGAAGTCATGATGATGGTCGGTGGTCTTCGTCCTCGTCACGTTATCCCTGCCTTCGAAGATCTGGGCATGAAAGTCATCGGTACGGGCTATGAGTTTGGTCATGGTGATGACTACAAGCGTACTGCTGATTACGTTAGCGAAGGTACGGTTATCTACGATGACGTCAGCGGCTACGAATTTGAAGAGCTGGCAAAGAAAATGAAGCCCGACCTGATTGCGGCTGGGATTAAAGAGAAGTACGTCTTCCAGAAGATGGCGCTTCCGTTCCGTCAGATGCACTCGTGGGATTATTCCGGTCCTTACCACGGTTACGAAGGTTTCGAAGTCTTTGCTCGTGATATGGATTTGGCAATTAACAATCCGACCTGGGATCTGATCAACGCTCCCTGGCAAACCGCATAGGGCTATGGGGCGCACGTCCGTGCGCTCCTACCCACCCCTTTTTACCTACTCACTCCCTTCATCCCTTCCAAAGGAGAACGCCATGACTGAGAATGTCAATCCACAAGTGCCGGAAAACACGACAGAACCTGGCAAAATTCAGGATCACTTTGATTTATTCCAGACAGATACTTACCAAGATCTATTTGAATACAAACGTCAGTTTGAAGGAGCTCACAGTCATGACAAAGTGGCTGAAGTGGCTGAATGGACAAAAAGCTGGGACTATCGGGAAAAGAACTTCGAACGTGAGGCTCTAACCGTTAACCCTGCGAAAGCCTGCCAACCTTTGGGGTCTCTATTTGTAGCCTCTGGCTTTGAGGGCACACTTCCTTATAGCCACGGTTCTCAAGGGTGTGTTGCATATTTCCGCACCCACTTAACTCGGAACTATAAGGAGCCCTTCCAGGCCGTTTCGTCTTCCATGACAGAGGATGCAGCCGTGTTTGGAGGACTCAACAACCTGAAGCAGGGATTACAAAACTCCTACACGCTCTATCAACCGAAGATGATTGCCCTCTGTACGACTTGCATGGCTGAGGTCATCGGGGATGACATCGGTGCATTCATCCAGACGGCAAAGAACGAAGAGTTGATTCCTGAAGACTTACCTGTTCCTGCAGCACATACTCCCAGTTTTGTGGGTTCCCACATCACCGGCTATGACAACATGCTGGTCAGTATTCTGAAGACCCTCTCAGCAGGGAAGAAGGCTGAAACCACAAACGGTAAGTTCAACTTCAACCTGGGCTTTGACCCGTATGTGGGCAATATCCGTGAACTAAAACGAATTCTGAATCTGTTCGGCATCGACTACACCATCTTGTCAGACAACTCCGACACCTTTGATTCTCCCAACACGGGTGAATTTAAGATGTACAACGGGTTGACGACTCTAGAGGAAGCAGGTGATTCAATCAATGCTGAAGGGTCGTTCTTCTTCCAAAAGTACACAACACCAAAGACTCAGGACTATATCACTAAAGAGTGGGAGCAGAAGACCTATAACTTCCGTCCCTTCGGCATTAAGGGAACTGACGAATTCTTGATGGCGCTGTCTGCCATCACGGGTAAAGCCATTCCTCAAGAACTTCAGGCAGAACGGGGCCGTGCAGTTGACGCCATGACTGATTCCCAAGCGTGGATTCACGGTAAGCGCATTGCACTCTATGGTGACCCTGACCATGTGTTTGGCATTACTCAGTTCTTACTTGAAATGGGTGCTGAGCCCGTTCACATCGTTGTCACCAACAGCAACCCAGAGTTCGAAGCAGAACTCCGTGAGGTGTTGACCAACAGCCCTTACGGACAAGGTGCAACTATCTGGGGCAAGAAGGATTTGTGGCATCTGCGATCGCTCCTCTTTACTGAGCCTGTTGATTTACTGATTGGTAATTCTTACGGTAAGTATCTATGGCGTGACACTCATACTCCATTGGTGCGTATCGGTTATCCAATCTTCGATCGCCATCACATGCACCGCTATCCAACGTTGGGTTATCAGGGCGCGATCAACCAGTTCAACTGGATTGTGAACACAATTCTAGATGAACTCGATCGCAAGACCATTGTTCCTGCCAAAACGGACATCTCCTTTGATTTGATCCGTTAATCCAATCACCGATGAGGCATGGCATTGCCATGCCTCACCCCGACCTCCTCCCATTGCCCTACATTCCATTCCACCACTGGAGATCGCCATGAAACTTTCTGAAGAAATCGAACTTGATGGACCACCGATTTATGAGATGGGAAGCCGAGTCCGAACCCTTAAAGTGATTCGTAATGATGGAACGTTCCCCGGTAAAGATATTGGCTTTCACTTAGCGAAGAAAGGGGACGTTGGCTACATTGTCGGCATTGGAACGTATCTACAACGGGCGTATATCTACTCAGTCCATTTTCTAGAATCAAATTTTGTGGTGGGATGCCTTAGCCGAGAGTTAGAGATTGCTGAAGAGAGCCAACCCATCATTGAACAAGCCAAGTGGTAGTAGCAATACATCACAATGCCCAAATTATTATCCACACATTCAACCTAATCTCATGACCTTTATACACTTTCCCTTTACGGCATCACGATTAAATCCTACCTTTGCTCCACTTGCCCCCATAAGACGATGGATGAACACAATCGAAGTTGGCAATGTCTTAGTTGCACAGATGATCTGTCATCTTGTACCCAACACTTGTTCCTCAGCTCACGAGATTCGCTTCTTCGATCGCACTTGGTTCACTGTCCCTTCCATCTGCCAAGTAAACCCTTTCAAAGATGAATTGATTGATCTCCGTTTCCGTGCTGCTGATTTCCTCTACGAGTATAGACACGGTTGATCATCGCTCTAAAACTCTTCAACAGCCTACGTCAGTGAATTTATCAACACTATCGATTGCCCCAATCCCTGTCTCACCCCATCCCTCCTACACCCTGGACGGCCATGAAACTCACTCAAGGTAAAATCCGTGAACTTCTGACCGAGCCTGCCTGTGAACATAATCACAAGAAGGGCAGTAAAGGTAAAAATAAAGCCTGCACTCAGGTAGCAAAACCCGGAGCTGCCCAAGGTGGATGTGCCTTTGACGGAGCCAGTATCGCCCTTGTACCCATCACCGATGCAGCGCATCTCGTACACGGCCCCATCGCCTGTGCAGGCAACTCTTGGGGAAGTCGAGGCAGTCTCTCCTCCGGCTCCATGCTCTACAAAATGGGCTTCACGACAGACCTAAATGAGAATGATGTAATTTTTGGTGGAGAAAAGCGGCTTTACAAGGCTGTTCAAGAAGTTCAGCAGAAGTACAACCCTGCCGCTATCTTTGTCTATTCCACATGTGTCACGGCACTCATTGGTGATGATCTAAATGCAGTGTGTGCGTCGGCATCGGAGAAAGCCGGGGTTCCCGTTATTCCTGTACAGTCTCCTGGATTTGCAGGCAGCAAGAACCTGGGCAATCGCCTCGCAGGTGAAGCCCTACTTGAATATGTGGTGGGCACAGCAGAGCCTGAACTCACCACGCCCTACGACATCAACCTGATTGGTGAGTACAATATCGCGGGTGAAATGTGGGGGGTGTTGCCCCTGTTCGAAAAAGTTGGCATCCGAGTGCTCTCCAAAATTACCGGGGATGCCCGCTACCAAGAAGTCGCCTATTCTCACCGTGCCAAACTCAACATCATGATCTGCTCCAAGGCACTGATCAATATGGCGCGAAAGATGGAGGAAACCTACGGCATTCCGTATATTGAGGAATCCTTCTACGGCATTGACGACATGAACAAGTGTCTGAGGAATATTGCCAATCATTTTGGTGACCCAGCGCTCAAAGAGCGGGTCGAAGCCTTGATTCAGGACGAAACTGCTAAGCTTAACACTGCCCTCGCTCCTTTCCGTGAGCGGTTAACCGGTAAGCGAGTCGTACTCTACACTGGAGGAGTGAAAAGTTGGTCAGTTATTTCTGCTGCCAAAGACCTGGGAATCAAGGTTGTGGCAACCAGCACCAAGAAAAGTACGGAAGAAGATAAGGCTCGTATCAAAGAGCTATTGGGTGACGATGGCGTCACCATTGAGAATGGCAATGCTCAGCAATTACTGAAGATTATTGCTGAAACCAACGCCGATATGCTGATTGCGGGAGGCCGAAATCAGTACACTGCACTCAAAGCCCGGATTCCCTTCCTGGACATCAACCAGGAGCGCCATCATCCCTATGCCGGGTACGTCGGCATGGTCGAAATGGCACGAGAACTGGACGAAGCCCTGCATAGTCCCATTTGGGCTCAAGTCAGAAAAACTGCGCCCTGGGAACGGAAAGAAAGGGCATCTGACTCTGCTGAAGTGTCTTTAACCGAATCAACGACTGAAACCAAGGTCGTTGCTCGTCGCAAAGCCGCAGCGGTCAACCCTCTGAAGCAGAGTCAGCCTCTGGGTGCATCCCTTGCATTCTTAGGGCTTAAGGGTGTGGTTCCCCTGTTCCACGGGTCTCAAGGCTGTACCGCCTTTGCCAAAGTCATGCTGGTACGCCACTTCCGAGAAGCCGTTCCCATGTCAACGACGGCGATGTCTGAGGTGACCACCATTTTGGGTGGAGAAGACAATGTCGAACAGGCGATTATGACCCTGGTAGAGAAATCGAAGCCCGAGATTATTGGCCTCTTCACCACTGGCCTCACGGAAACTCGGGGTGATGATATGGATGGCATTCTAAAAACAATTCGCAATCGTCACTCAGAAATTCAGGATCTGCCGATTGTCTTTGCTTCTACCCCTGACTTCAAAGGAGCACTGCAAGACGGCTATCGAGCCGCGGTCGAAAGTATGATGCGATCGCTCCCCCAGTCGGGAGAAACCCATCCTGATCAGGTCACTGTCCTCGTCAGTTCTGCTTTTGCTCCTGGGGATGTGCAGGAAATTAAGGACATCATCACGGCCTTTGGCCTGCGGCCAATTCTAGTCCCTGACCTATCCGGGTCCTTGGATGGACACCTCGATCCTGAAGGCAGCACAACCACCAGCGGTGGGACAACGCTTACTCAACTGCGAGAAATCGGTAGTTCCGTCTATACCTTAGCCTTAGGCGGCAGCATGGAAGGATCTGCTGAGATTCTCCAACAACGGTTTGGCATCCCCTACGAAATCTTTAATTCCCTCACCGGATTGGATGCGGTCGATAAGTTCTTGAAGGCGTTGTCGGATATTAGTAGTCATGCTGTGCCCGATCGCTATACCCATCAGCGCCGCCAGTTGCAGGATGCGATTCTCGATACCCACTTCTTCTTTGGGCGTAAACAAGTGGCGTTAGCCTTGGAACCGGATTTGCTCTATGCGGCTGCCTGGTGTCTGCAGATGATGGGCGCGACGATTCACACGGCAGTCACGACGACCAAATCCAAGCTATTGAAACAGCTACCCATCGATAAAGTCACCATCGGTGATTTGGAAGATTTTGAAGAACTGGCGAAAGGAGCAGACTTGATTGTCACAAATTCCAATGGTGCCAAGATTGCTAAACGGCTCCAGGTGCCTTTGTATCGTCTGGGATTCCCGGTGTTTGATCGGTTGGGGAATGGACAGCGCTGCACGGTGGGTTACCGGGGCACCATTCAGGCGTTGTTTGATATCGGCAACCTATTGCTAGAAGCCGAAGAAGAAAAGTCCCATGACCAGGTCAAGAGCTGGTCAGAAGGAAATCTAGAGTAAGTTCAGCGAGAGCCGTCGCGCGAAAGTTTTGTCTTGAATTGTTGAGGAGATCGTCTATGAAAATTGCGTTTGCAACAAAAGACTCAGTTCATGTAAATGAACACTTTGGCTGGGCAAAAGGCCTGGATGTGTATGCGATTGACCAGGATGGATACAGCTTTTTGGAAACGATCAAATTTGACCCGGATATGGAAAGCGATGATCATAATGACCGACTGATCCCCAAGATCAATGCGTTGCACGACTGCACCATCGTCTATGTCTCAGCCATTGGTGCCGGTGCAGCCGCTCGCATCATCAATTCAGGGATTACTCCCATTAAGTCAGACAGCGGGGAAGAGAAAATTGAGGACATTCTGACTCAATTACAGAAAACCCTGAAGGGTAATCCTCCCCCTTGGTTACGGAAGGCGTTGAAGAAAGATGTTCCTACGTTTGATGTTGTTGTTGTTGAAGAAGAGGAAGAAGTACTCGTATGACTGTAACTAACACGGCCCCTCCCAAAACGACGGCTGAGTCTAATGCGACTGAATTTAGCGTTGCAGATTCACCACTGCTCCAGGCCATTGTGCAGCAGATTCGTGCCAATGATTCCTACGGAACCTACCGCAATTGGAGCGATGAATTGTTGCTAAAACCATTTATCTTATCGAAAGCTCAAAAGCGTGAGATTTCGGTTGAGGGTGAGGTTGATCCCGTGACCAAGAGTCGGATTTTTGCATTCTATTGGGCGATCGCCGCTCGCATTGAGCAAAAAACAGGACAACTCTCGACCGTCATTATTGACTTGAGTCATGAGGGCTTCGGTTGGGCATTGATATTCTCAGGGCGTTTGATTCTCGTATCTAGAACGTTACGAGATGCTCAGCGATTTGGCTACGATTCCCTGGAGAAGCTCCACAAAGAGGGTGAAAAGCTAGCTCAAAAAGGAATTGATCTAGCCACTCGCTTTGGTGAAGTCTGCGACCTATAAATAACGTGTAGGGGCGCACCGCCGTGCGTCCTTACGGTCAATCATTTAGGACAACGCTATGGTTCAAACGACAGATGTTTCCACTCAAGCATTTTCCGTCGATGAGCTAAAGAAGACAATTCGGAAGCTCAATAGCAAAGCGGGTCAGATGAAGATGGATCTTCATGATATTGCTGAAGGTTTACCCGCAGACCTTGACCAACTTCCTGAGATGGCTGCAAAAACCTATGACATTTTCTGCCAGCTTCGGGAGCTCAAGCAACAGCTTAAAACCCTAGAAAATACCTAACGCTTATTTATCACGTTTGTAGGAGACACGGCCAATGATTCAGACCCTTGCAACGTTCAATACCTTATCGACTGCTGAGGAGTATCTAAGTTTCTTCAGTATCCCGTATGATCCGACAGTTGTTAGCGTTAATCGGCTGCATATTCTCCAGAAATTTTCGGAGTTTGTGCAAGCTATTGATCAAGATGCAACGCTGAATGAGAGCGATCGCTTAGGTCAGTATCGGGCAGCTTTGCAAAATGCGTACACGCTATTTCTAAATTCGTCGTCTTTGGAACAAAAGCTGTTCAAGGTGTTTAAGAAAAAACCCAGCAATGTTGTTCTGGTGTCTGACATTGCAACGGAATAATTCATCTGACGATGTGATGGCAGGGGCGAAGCATTCGCCCAGAGAATTGGTTGATAGCACGACTTAAATTCCGAATGCTTCGCCCCTACCATCACACATTCCATTCACTGACCATACGCGAGGATCATCCTATGACCACCTTGACTCCGACTGAACTCGATCGCTATCGTCGTCAGATGATGTTGCCTAGATTCGGTGAAGCTGGGCAGCTCAAGTTGAAAGATGCAACGGCTCTGGTTACAGGTGTCGGTGGTCTTGGCGGTACAGCAGCCCTTTACCTAGCAGTAGCAGGTGTGGGTAAATTAATTCTCGTTCGGGGTGGCAATCTTAAGCGAGATGATCTCAATCGCCAGATTCTCATGACCGATGACTGGGTGGGCAAGCCACGGGTGTCCAAAGCAAAAGAAACCCTTGCTGCCATTAATCCAGATATCGAGATTGAGGCGATCGGTGAGTTTGTAACTGCCGAAAATGTGGATGCCCTGGTTCAATCCGCCGACCTAGCCTTGGATTGTGCCTTTGACTTCAAGGAACGTACCCTACTCAATGAAGCCTGTGTGCGTTGGAGAAAGCCCATGGTAGAAGCTGCCATGAACGACATGGAAGCCTACTTGACCACCATCATTCCGGGTGAAACTCCTTGCCTCTCTTGTATCTTCCCCGAAACTCCTGAATGGGATCGATGGGGTTTTGGGGTTTTGGGCGCGGTATCCGGCACCCTTGCCTGTCTTGCCGCTCTGGAAGGAGTCAAACTGATAACGGGATTGGGTGAGCCATTGCTGGGCAAATTGCTGACGATGGATCTCGCCCGTGCTGAGTTTGCGAAGCGTCGCCCTTACCATGATCCAGACTGTCCGGTGTGTGGTAATCGCCCATCTGTTACATCCAGTCATCCTCCTTTTCTTTCGCCCAGTGATCCGCTTCCTTCAGAATCCGATTCTCTAGCAACGGCTCTTGTCTGAACCATCCTTTCAGCTTCTTGTGTGGGAAGCTATCTGCCATGCTGCTATCTCTACTCATCCTAGGAGGGGCGATCGCCTCTTTCCGTATTACCCAACGCATCCACGATGAGATTGTCAAAATTGTTGGCGGATTGATTGGATTGGGATGCCTGGTCGCTAGTCTAATGCTCGCGCCTTGGATTCTCAAATTGGTTATCGTCATCCTGTTAGTTACCCTCCCAACCTGCATCTACCGCAAAGTCAACCACGCTGTGGTTTGCCCCAAGCTTTGTGTAGCGAGAGGACGATGCCATACTCCAGCGTCAAAGTGTTTTGGTTGGATGCGACAGCACCTGCATCATTACCACCTAAGGGCAAAACGCTCAGAGTCTGAATAAATCACTGCATCGAGTCAAGAATTTTTCCTCGCGTCAATGTCCAGTGACGGGCATCCGCACTCATTTCCACTCATCACTGTTTCGCTCGTATTCCCCTTTCTCACATATTCCCCTTTCTCACGTAAGGAGACCCACTATGACTGTTTTGCTCACGGATCTTGCCGAATTGCGTCTACGCACTTTTGTTAGAGCTTCTGAGGCCGCAACGTCTCTGACGCGGGGTGTTCGTCTCTCTGTCAATGACGGCGGCTGTAGCGGCTATGAATATGGCCTTGGTATTGTGGATGCGCCTAAAGAGGGAGACATCGTAGTTCAAGAAGGCTCTCTAAACGTCTACGTTGATGCTCAAAGTGCGCCTCTTCTCGAAGGGGTTGTCGTGGACTACGTAGATAGCTTACTTGAAAGTGGCTTTAAGTTTACCAATCCAAACGCGACTGATACCTGCGGCTGTGGAAAGTCATTCCAAGCAGGGGATTGTACGCCTGCGGCTGCGCCCTGTAGCTAGCGATGAAGTACAGGTCTCTAACCGTTCGTTTCTTGCTCACGTTCTTATCTAGTGGAGAGTGAACCCATGACAAAGTATAACGTTCGACTCATCAACAAAAAGCGCAAGATTGACATCACCATTCCTGTGGATGATGACACCTACATCATTGATGCAGCGGAAGAAAATGATATTGAGCTTCCCTTCTCCTGTCGGTCTGGAGCCTGCTCAAGCTGTGTAGGCAAGTTAGTTGAAGGAGAAATTGACCAGGAGGATCAGTCTTTCTTAGACGATGATCAAATGGCCAAGGGATTCGTCGTGTTGTGTTCTACTTATCCTCGTTCAGATTGCACGATTAAGACCCATATGGAAGCGTATCTCGTTTAGGTTCAACGCTTGAATGTTGGATGTTTTAAAGAGGCACATGACCCATAACCGCATGATGTGGGTTGGCTTGCTGCCTACATCATGCAAGTCTTTATGACGATAGTTAGACCTCTACGCACCTGTTTCGCAGTGTCAATATCAAGTAACCATAGGACTTAGAGCCATGACTAAGATTGGAATTTTTTACGGCAGCACCTCCGGTACCACAGAGGAAATCGCAGAAAAAATCCGAGAAGAAATCGGCGAAGATCGTTGCGATTTATACAGCATGGAGGAAGATTTTGACGATGTGGACGATCTCCTAAGGTATGATTACTTACTCCTTGGCTGTTCGACTTGGGGTGCGGGTGAAGTCCAGAATGACTGGCGCGAACCTTTGTTTGACATGGAAGTGGATAAGCCTGATTTCACTGGAAAAACGATTGCTCTATTTGGTCCCGGAGATTGCCAGGGACACAGTAAGCATTTCGTTGGAGCCTTAGGGATTCTCTACGATCAGTTCAAGGCGCTGGGTGCAAAAGTTGTTGGTGCAGTATCGGCAGATGACTATACCTTTGAGAAATCCACTGCGATTCGGGATGGAAAATTCGTCGGATTAGCTCTTGATGAAATCAATGAGAGCGATAAGACGGATGACCGCATTGCGAATTGGCTAGAGTTGCTCAAGACTGATTTTCCCGCATTGGCGTCTTAGAAGAAGATGTCTACTTTGTACAGGCCAACTTTTTTGGTGCATAGCCAAAACTCTAGGTAGGAAACCTTCCTGTTCATGCTACCGTAAACGGGTTTCGTATTTCCTCGTCGGGGAAATCTGTAAGACGCAGGGGGTGCCACATCGCACGTCCTGCATTTCTTTTTGGTGATTCACTACATCGATCGAACTTCAAGTATGATGCGTTCCAGATACAATCATGATTTCTACAGCTTCTCCTACATTATCTTGGTTTGATGCCTCAGCTGATATCAAGATGCTGCTGACGCAGGCGGCTGATTGCTGGCACGACACCGCCCGATCCAAACGATACATTGAGCAGGCGATCGCCCTCGGTAAGGATAACCCCAGTGTGCTGATTGCCGCCTATCGCTATTTCTTCTACAAAAACGATGGTGAGATGGCGCTGTGGGTTGCCCAGGTGGTCATGGGGCAGGTTCAGCAGGCAGAACATCTGCCACAATCCTGGGATAAATTACAGCCTGTGTTGACGGCGCGAAAAGAAGAACCGATGATTCGGCTCTACTTACATGTTTATGCTGCATCGGGCTTGCTGCTGGCAAAATTAGGTGATTTGGACGGAGCACTGGCGATCGCCACTCACATCAAGGCGATCGATGACCAGCGAGAATTTAGCGGTGACTTGCTCTACAGCATTCTCACCACACCACTCGACGAAGACGATGATTAGTGGCCATTCCGCAACTGAGGACTACGCGGTGTAAAGCACTAAGCTGTTAGCTATTTAAATTGCATGGTTGTCCCCTGCCGGAGGCGGGGGACAACCAGCACAATACGCAAAATAGGTGAGTTTTAGCTTATCTAAAATCCAACATCTAA
Organism: Cyanobacteria bacterium P01_E01_bin.6; assembly: GCA_039194035.1. Taxonomy (GTDB): domain Bacteria; phylum Cyanobacteriota; class Cyanobacteriia; order CAKZMO01; family CAKZMO01; genus JBCCWF01. The sequence goes on from JBCCWF010000007.1 coordinate 27,525, forward strand.
AATTCAAAATTGCTAAAAGAGTGTTGAAAGGACTGGTGCAATGGGAACCACAAAAGATTGGATTGTGACTGATAACGGACGATGTGAACCCCGCCCCTCTGCTCGAGAGTGGGATTTGGTGCGAGAAAACTATTACTTTCATCAGTTCTTGACTGAGATTATGGATATCTTGGATGAGGTATCCAACGAACAGGATGAATGGGATCGGCTTCCTCAGATTCGTATGAAGGTGCGGCAACTGGTAATGAACTCCTACTGGGTTAGAACTCGCCACACCGACCCCAATCCGCAAACAGGTGTGGGCGTACTGACTCTCTATGATGAAATTGGCTATCCCCTAACAGTGCAAAACGAGATGATGATGCCCGGATCGATATCTACTATCCATAATCACGGGACGTGGGGCGTGGTCACTGTCATTAGCGGGAAGGAAGAACATACCTTTTGGCGACCCGTATCAGAGGATTGGAAAACCAAAACCCCTCACCCAGAGGCTCCAGTGCATATTGAGCTAGTCGAGCGTAAGATTCTTACACCGGGGGAAATTCTCAGCTTTATGCCGAATGCCATTCATCAGGTGAAGGCCATTGATTCAAAGCCCACCCTGAGTTTTTGTTTGTATGGTGACACGCAACCGCGATCGCGCTTTCGGTTTGACCCTGTGTCGCATACGGCAAAGTTATTTTAGGGGCGATGCATTGCATCATCCCATAAAAATTTACTCAGAAACTTTGGCGCAATGCATTGCCCTTACAGAAACATTTGCTCACACAGAAAAGTTAATTTTAGGAGTGAAGCGAATCATTCTTCCAGGATGCAGGATTGTTCTGAATGTAACGCCGAATCACCTGCATTGAGGTATTGTTCCGAACGACATGTTCATAAAAGTTACGCTGCCAAATTGGTGTTCCTGGTGTGTGACGTATCTGATTAATTCGTCGGGTCGAAATAGATTTGAAATTTTGCACGATTGCCGAAATTGAACCAGGTCGTGTCCCGTTTGGGCGATCGCCATGATCGTTACACGAATCCCGTAGGGGCGATGCATTTGGAAAACATGTTTTGGTAAGACCTGAAAATTTATGGTCAAATGCATCGCCCCTACAATCCCCGTCGGATGGATCGGTCAACATCAAAATGCCATGGATATGATTGGGCATCACCACATAGGCATCCAATTGCAATCTGGAGAAATGATTTGGTAACTGCAACCAACACGCATGAACCCTCTCCCCCAAACGATTCAGTTGCATCTCACCATCAACAACCTCACCAAACAAACGTTCTCTCTGATGGGTGCAAATGGTAATAAAATAAGCACCCGGAGCCTTATAGTCATAGCCTTTCAGCCGAATCGATCGCCTCCGATGCCGTGCCGAATCATATTTCATGAATCCCAAACCAAATGCCCATGATGACCAATCATTCCCAGTGAAGGGCGATCGCCACCATGTTTCACTCGTATTATTCAGCTCTCAAAACCTAAAGACAATCTCAAAAAGCATCCATCCATACAGTTTTCTTGCCATGATTCCAGGTCTACTTAGAGTAGGAAAGAAAAAGAATGGACGGGTTAACAAACATCCTTCGTGCGATGAAACGTGTGGGAAGCGTTCTGTCATCGAGGAGATTGGTAACGTAGCTTGTAACCGTCATGAGTATTGTCACGATTACCTCGTAATCATCCTTAAGATTGTCAACATCGCTGGTTGGGATATGTTCCGCCTCTTGATGCCCTTCTGAGAGCACTGGCGTGCTCGAATGTCTCTGTCAACGATAATGCTATTACTTGCATTGCCATTGCCATTGATCTGGGCTGTGGAGATGGGCATTACACGGTCGAATGGTCGAGTTATTGCGCCAGGAATGGCTGGTACTCGCGCTTAATGGTGAATCAGAGGCGTTGGCGAAACCTCTCTTTTGGAAAATCACCCGCTTTCTCAACCAGGATGATGAGGATTTGACACGGTTCGACACACGTGTGGAGCCGTTTGAGGAGTGGTAGTCATCGAAGAAGCGATTGATCTGATTAACGCCAGTTTTTACGTGCCGTTTTGTGCGACGGAGGCGTTTTCTCGGATATGGCAGAGCATTACTGTCATATTTTCAATATCGTTATTCGCAAGTGCTAGGGACATCGGCTTAATTCATTAACAGTAGGGGCACATAGCCATGCGCTCCTACATGATTTCATTATTGTTCACCTAATCTCAGAACCACCATGCATTCAACTCCAACAACTCCCCTAGAAACCTCGCGCCAAACCCTCTATTTCAACTTGGTAGATGAGCTACTGAAGTGCACTAATGGACAAGAGCCAGAGGTGCTCGATGCTCATGCTGAATTGTTAGACGAAGGCTTTGTGCGATCGCTCATTCAGGCAGCGACGTATTTCTCCCACGAGAACAATGCAGAGGCGGCTCGATTTCTTGCCCATGTTGCCCGCGAATTAGCAAAACAATTGGGACTGTATCCTGACCTCTCATCCAACTCGGCATCGACCTAATGCGATTTCGGATTTTGGATTTGCGTATCCTATGCATATCAAATACGCGATCGCAGGGGCAAAGCATTTGGGCGATCGCTATCGTACAAATCCCAAACGTTATCATCCAAATGCTTTGCCCCTACGATCGCCCCTATCATTCCACCCCCAACCAAGGAGACCCACCATGGCATCCACCCTTTCCAACTCGACCACCCTCGACCAGGCACAACAAATTGCCCTCGACTTTTTGATCAACGAATGGGAGCTGTCTGCTGAGGATAGCGAATGGTTCTCAGTGCTTAGTTGCCGTGCCGTAGGTGAAACCTGGAGCGTGGTTGAAATCGGGATTGAAGGACTTCCCGACAAGTGGGTTCTTCAGGTCTTTGATACCGGATATTGTGACCCCAACTACACCTTCTCATCACCTGTCCAGGCATCGGAAAGTGACACGGGACTCGACGATATGCCCGAACGCATTGCCGAAATTATTGCATCAGAACGTTGCCAATCATAAGGCGTTAGGCTAAATCAGTACAGACAGTAGATTACCGATAATAAAGCTAGCGGTATACATGGAGCTGAGCAATGATGATACGGATCATAGGTGGACGAACCGTCATGTCTTGGATTGCGTGGCTGCTGGTCTCGTGTCTAACCGTCATCGGGTGCAGCGCTAAGCCGTTTTCAGATTCCTCAGTAATTTCAGCAGATGAGGGAGAGGCGATCGCCCTTACTGTCTCAGCAGCAGCCAGTATGCAGGACACCCTCAATGCGATTCAGCCTGTGTATCAAACAGTATATCCAGACAACACACTGGTGTATAATTTTGCATCATCCGGCTCTTTGCAACAACAAATCGAGCAGGGTGCCCCAGTGGATGTATTTCTTTCTGCATCCCCCAAGCAAGTGAATGCCCTGGAGGAGAAGGGTCTCCTATTACAAGGAACCCGTCGGGATCTGGTGAAAAACACCATTGTTCTGATAACACTTCTTGATACGTCTAATGTAATGACTTTCGATGATCTGAGTAAGGATGCGGTGACTAAACTCTCCATCGGTGAGCCAGAGAGTGTCCCTGCGGGGCAATACAGTAAAGAAGTCCTAGAATCTCTGGAACTTTACGATGCGATCCAATCCAAAACCGTATTTGCTAAAGATGTGCGGCAGGTATTGTCCTATGTAGAAACCGGAAACGTGGATGCTGGATTGGTCTACAGTACCGATGCCAATAGTTCTGACCAGGTACAGATTGTTGCCACAGCTCCGGAGGATACCCATTCTCCGATTGTGTATCCCGGTGCGGTGATTATCGATAGTCAACACCCTGATGCGGCTACGGAATTTGTCAAGTTTCTGGAAACTGACGAGGCGATCGCTATCTTCACCGATTACGGTTTTCTTCCTGCATCTGAATGATTCGGAATACTCGTGAATATTTCCGCAGCTTCCCTAATATCCCGTACGGGCAAAGCATTCCGCCCGAATCAATTGGTGTATTCCAAAAGTATTGTGCTTCGCCCCTACGCCATCACCATTCATTATGCCTCTTGAACTCTCTCCCCTTTGGATTTCCCTCCGCGCAGCTCTCCTGGCGACGATTTTTGCCTTTTTGACAGGCATTGTTGCGGCTCGCTGGATGATGACCTATCGAGGTAAGATTCGTGGATTAATTGATGGTGTCTTCACTTTACCGTTGGTGTTACCTCCAACCGTGGTTGGCTTCTTACTCCTGCTCTTATTAGGACGCAACAGTCCGGTTGGTCAACTCCTCCGGCACCTAGGCATGAATGTCATTTTCACCTGGTATGCTACGGTGATTGCAGCCACTATCGTGGCATTCCCACTGATGTATAAAACAGCGTTGGGAGCCTTCGAGCAAATTGAAACAGACTTACTCAACTGTGCGCGAACCCTAGGTGCATCTGAGTGGCGCATCTTTTGGCAATTGCTGTTACCCCTTGCATGGCCGGGAATCATTGCCGGAACCATTCTTTCTTTTGCTCGGGCATTGGGTGAATTCGGCGCAACTCTTATGGTGGCAGGTAGCATTCCAGGTACAACCCAGACAATTCCCATTACGATTTTCTTTGCGGCAGAAGCAGGACGGATGGGGGAAGCGCTGGCTTGGGTCATCCTCATGGTGGCAGTCTCTCTGGGTATCATTGGCTTAATTCACTATTGGTCACAAGCTCACAACAGTCGAAAAACCCGCATCAGCCATGCCATACCTCTAACCCATGGAATCCTCAATGTCTTAATTCTTGGGCGTTGGCGTAGTGCATGGGAACAAGAGAATAGCCATTCATCAGATGATAAAGAATTGGATATCGCTCCCCAGTGTTGGTTGCGATCGCCCAATTCTCCCGCATCTTCCGCTGTTGTCTCTCTAGTGGTGAACATCCGAAAGCGCCTCCACGGATTTAATTTGGAAACGGCCTTTTCAATCAACGGCACACCCATGGGTATCCTGGGCAGTTCAGGTTCAGGCAAAAGTATGACACTTCGCTGCATCGCGGGACTGGAAACGCCCACAGAAGGACAGATTATTCTCAACAACCGCATCTTGTTTGATTCCCTCAGGGGCATCAATGTCCCCAGTCGCAAGCGACGGATTGGAGTGGTGTTTCAGAACTATGCGCTTTTTCCCCACCTCAATGTTGTGCAAAACATCGCCTTCGGATTGCAAGACTTGCCCAAAGCTGAGCGATCGCCCCGCATTCACTATTACCTGAATCTTATGCATCTAGAAGGGTTAGCCCACCGCTATCCCCATCAGCTTTCTGGAGGCCAGCAACAGCGGGTCGCTTTAGCACGAGCACTCGCCATTTCTCCCGATGCTATTCTGCTAGACGAACCCTTGTCTGCTCTCGATACTCATTTACGGAGCCGCATTGAGAAACTTCTCGCGCAAGTATTGTCAACCTTCGACGGCGTGTCTTTGTTTGTAACCCATAACCTCGAAGAAGTCTATCGGGTGTGCCCAAATCTTATGGTGATGGACGAGGGACGGGCGATCGCCACAGGCACTAAGTACCAGATTTTCGAACGACCAACGCATCCACGAGTCGCCAAAATCACAGGATGTAAAAACTTCTCTCGTGCCGTTGTCAGAGGAGCAAATCTACTTGAGGCACGGGACTGGAACTGCATTCTCGAAACCCTAGAAACCGTACCAGACAATCTGACTCAGGTCGGCATTCGTGCCCATCAGATCACCTTTATGGATGTACCGCGTTACTATCAAATCGACGATGAAGATGTAGCGAGCCCCAATATTTTCCCTTGCTGGCTGGCTGAACAAAGCGAAACGCCCCATCGCATGACGCTGTATCTAAAGCTCAACAGCCCACCAACCAGTCCTAGTGATTATCATCTTCAGGCAGAAGTGTTCAAAGAGAAATGGGCCGTGCTCAAGTCAAAGCCGTTTCCATGGCATGTACAACTCGACCCAGCCCGGCTCATCTTAATGAGTGAATAATCGAGCACTGGTTCCGTGTAATGGGAAAGAAGATGAATGACCTGTTTGTGATGGATATACCCTTGGTAATTTTGCCATCCTACGCACGATTGCGATAAATTTATTCTGTCAGAATCAATATGCCTCTATCCCCCGAGGCATTGATATGCTGGCACACGATGTGCATCATCTATTTCCCTTTTGCCAATAGATTCAGCCCTGATCTAAGCAAGTGGCCGGGAAATGTTTGAAGAAACATTTCCCGGCCACTTGCTTAGATCTCATCTAATTTTGAGGCTGTAGTTTTCCTTGCGAGAAAACTACAGCCCCAAAGCATGTACTACTTTCATAGTATGCAACTCTTAGCGGACACCTCCGCCCCAAGTCTTGGCGTCAATAGGTTTCATGCAGTAGAGTCGAACCAACTGAATAACACTTGACGCGTAGAGAGGAACTTTCTTCAGGAACTTCAAAACACCAGGAGCATCAGAATTGGCGATCGCCGAAAGCTTTTCATTGTTTTCTGTGCAAGTGTCGAGACGAGCAAAGAACTCAGGATGATCCACATTTAGAAGTACAGGGAATACCCGTGCAGCGGTCTCGTTTGTTTTACGAATCACATGGATATCATATTCCCGGGCATCCAATCCAAGAGACTTATAGAAACCTGAACGTTGGACATCGTTGAGGAACATCGTCGCAAAAACAGACAACAAGAAGAATCGACACCACAGACGAGCTTGCCAATCATTGAGAATATTAGGCTGTGCTCGCATAATGGCATCAAAGAAATCGCCATGGCGATTCTCATCCTGACACCAATTCTCGAAGAAATTAAAAATAGGATAAACCCGATTCTCAGGGTGAGATTCTAAATGACGGAAAATAGTGATGTAGCGCCAGTAGCCAATCTTCTCAGACAAATAAGTAGCGTAGAAGATAAACTTTGGCTTGAAGAAAGTGTAGTTTTTGCTCTGAGTTAAAAAGCCTAAGTCAAGCTGGAGATTGAAGTCAGACATGGCTTTGTTTAAGAAACCAGCGTGACGTGCCTCATCGCGGGACATCAACAGAAAGCATTCTGCTAAAACTGGACTCTTATCCTTCAGCTTACGGGATAGCTCCTTATACAAGAGGAATCCAGAAAACTCGGCTGTACATGAACGCTCTAGGAACTCAACAAACAGGCGACGTGTTTCACCATCAATGTGATCCCAACTCTGTTCAAACTGTTCGTCGCGCACAAAGTGGTGGCGATTGTAATCAACTCGGAATTCTTCGAGAATAGCCTTTAACTCGTCTTCATTGACTGAAATGTCCATTTTGGACATTTCATCAAAATCGGTGGTGTAGAAGCGAGGGGTCAGAATTGTATCCTTTGCCGGGGCTTTAACACCTGGGCGAATTTCATCAAATTCAGGCTTTTTAAGAGAATTTACCATTACTACTTATGCTCACTTCATGCAGTTTGACAAACTATATCGCCAACTTCACCGGGTAGATAAACAGGCATCAGCGAAACCGCTTATAGCTAACTGTCGGTTGTACCCAAGTCTACCAAGATCAATGGGATGAGGGGCACTCTTTCTGTTAAGAGTTGAAACATACTGTAATGATTTTGATATATGATTCGGATCTTCAACGAACGAAGGAGCTACTGCGATACCGTTTATTGGTCAGTACGTTTCATTCATTCAATGGTTGTCCATACAGATGAACAATAGCAGCAGTAAAGCTATTTCCGTGGTGACTGATAACGTAAGTCGGGAAAAATTAACAAGGTTGTGGAGCACTCCACACTCCACAGCCTCAGATTAAAATACAAGCCTTCCCGTGGTTAAATTTGGGTCATAGCTATGCAGGGGCGATCGCCATGTATGCCATTAAATTCAATATTGATACCTGGTTAAAATCCAGCACTGCTCAGGGTTCTCAATTGTCAGACGATGAACGTTACTTTGTCGATGCAGACAGCGTCTTTCCGTTGACATACTACGAATCTGTGGAAGGCAATCATGTCCGTGTTCTATTCGGCCGTGATGCCCAGGGACAGCAAATCAGCCCTGGAGACCGTATCGAATGGTATGTGTATGAGCCTGCAACAGAAATTTTTCGTGTTCCTGTTGTTGATGCTTATACCCTGGAAGTTAATGTAGACACCTGGCTTAAACAAGCCCCTGTGCAATCCAGTCAGCTTTCTGCTAATGAAAAGCAATTGATTCAAGCAAAAACTGTGCTCCCCATTATCGGCTTTCTAATAGAGCGGGATCATGTGAAAGTGACGTTTGGCAAGAACACTGATGGGCAGCAAATTCAGTTTCTAGGACGTAATACCTGGTACATTTACAAGCCCCATGCAGATATCTTGTTGAACGGTATTCCCATCTATGGGTACACGGTGAAATTCAAAACCGATACTTGGCTTAAACAAACAATGGGGCAAGTCATTGACCTACCTGATGACGATAAACAATTTATTCCTGAACGTACCGTTCTCCCAGTAACTAGCTTTAGTATCCAAGGCATTCATCTCAAAGTTACCCTGGGCAAAGACTCGAATAGGAACCAGCTTCAATTCAAAGGCAAAAACACATGGCATGTGTTTAGTCCGCACGTATCTGTTCTTCACAATGGGAAGCCTTACAGCCTTGAACTTACAACCAATGAAAAAGGGCTTCGGCTGATCAAATCATTCGAGGGACTGCGTTTAACGGCCTATCAAGATGCCGTTGGTATTTGGACGATTGGATACGGCACCACGACGAATGTGTATCCCGGTATGAGAATTAGTCTTCAGAAAGCAGAAGCACTATTGCGAGACGACCTCAGGCGATTTGAAGCCGCTGTTAACCAGCTTGTTACGAGATCTCTCAATGCTGATCAGTTCTCAGCATTGGTTGCTCTTACGTACAACATTGGAGAGAACGCCTTTGCCAGTTCGACCTTGTTGCAAAAGCTCAATAGTGGCGATAGATCTGGGGCCGCTGAAGAATTTCTTAAATGGGTGTTTGCCGGAGGTCGCGTATTGGGTGGCCTCGTTCGTCGACGCAATGCAGAACGTGCACTTTTTCTGGGCGAAGATTTTGTCGTATTTATCAATCAATAATTGGCTCATAACTTAAGTCAAGAAAAATGTAATGGGATGATGGGGCACTCCGCGCTCCATCATCTCGCCTTGAAATAAGTACCTGGACGAAATTAAAAACAAAACCCCAAATCCTGTGCCGCCCGCGCAGCGGGCGGCA
>JBCCWF010000008.1:0-35446 GCA_039194035.1 Cyanobacteria bacterium P01_E01_bin.6
CAGGACTTGAAAGAGTCAGTTAATGATGTCTAACTACTTAAGTTCAGATGCGACTGCATTTTCTGGGACAAGATCTCTTGAGGAGAAAGTAATTGGATGAAAAACTGCATGACAGTATCTTGAGACAAGAGATTTCTGTCAAAAAATAACTCAAAAATATTGGCATCTAGGGTAGAAATCACACCGTAGAATTAATGCACAAAAATATCTAAGCAATCTTTGTGCAAGACAACAAACTTGATCAAGCAATAACGCAGAGTTTCATCAGAATTACAACACTCCGCAAAAACCCTATGGGACAATATAGCGAATCACATAAAACGCTCCGCCCTATGTGAGCTACCAAGAAATGAAAGACTCATTCCTTGTCCATACTGAAATAGCGATATGATTTTGCACAGTCCAAACAAAATTTTAAGACTTTCAGACATCCAGTTATACCTTGAAGCAGCAATACCCATTGTTGTAGAGGGCTGGCCATCTGTTGCAGCATCTATGTTCTTATCGCCAGTCGTAACAGCAACCGATTTGAACAGGAGAGGATGTCGCTGAGAAATCTTTCGGAATCATTGTGAAATACGTGCAGCGAAATCAACTGGAGAAAAGAATTGAGTATATTGCTGTAGTGAAATGGTATCAACTTTAGCTTGTATAGCGTGAGATATAACCTGTAGTGGAAAATCCAGATCAAACAAATACAGCTCGGTTTCATCACATTCCTGTGTTACTGAACGAGGCGATCGCCCATCTCTCACTCAAGCCTGGTGGACATTACTTGGATGCAACAGTTGGAGGAGGTGGACACTCCTCAGCAATTCTCAACGCATATCCAGATACAACAGTGGTTGCCATTGATCAAGATGAGCAGGCGATCGCCGCTGCCCAAGAACGATTGATAGAGTATGGCGATCGCATCCATTTTTGGAAAGGAAATTTCTCAGATTACGAAACAGAAGCCCATTGCTTTGACGGCATCTTGGCTGATTTAGGCGTGAGTTCTGTTCAATTTGATCATGCTGAACGGGGCTTTAGCTTTCGACAAGAAGCTCCCCTCGATATGCGGATGAATCAGGAGCAAGAACAGTCAGCTGCTGATATTGTCAATTACTCGAGTGAGACAGACCTGGCAAATGTGATTTACACCTATGGTGAAGAGCGATTATCGCGGCGAATCGCTCGGGCCATTGTTCAATCGCGACCACTATCAACGACCAAAGATTTGGAAGATGTGATTTGGAAGAGTGTACCTAGATCATACCGACAAGGACGCATTCATCCTGCAACCCGCACATTTCAGGCATTACGGATTGCTGTGAATCACGAGCTTGATGTACTCAAGCGGTTTTTAGAGAAATCTCCGCAGTGGCTTAAGGGAGAGGGACGCCTTGTCATTATCAGCTTTCACAGCTTAGAAGACCGCATTGTGAAATTTGCCTTTCGGGAGCATCCTTGTCTAAAGATTATGACGAAAAAACCTATCACGCCTTCAGAGGAAGAAATATTGAATAACCCACGCGCCCGATCAGCGAAGCTGCGTGCATCACAATGGCAAGATTCTAGCGACGCCAACTAAGAAAAACGCTCAATGACCCCCAAAAACATATGGAGTTTACCGATAATCAGTAAACTCCACATGCCTTTTAAAGCGATAAGTTGTTTATGAGCAACCTATGCATTTGCCATAACAGGAACATATCCCATTTCTTCTAGCTTCTTGAGAACTTTATCAGCGCTCTCTTCGAGAGTTTCCAGGTCTGTTCTACACTCAACTTCAGGGTTGAGAGGCTCTTCATACGGGTCACTGATGCCAGTAAATTGCTTGATTTCACCACTTCGCGCCCGCTTGTACAGCCCTTTTACATCGCGATCTTCACAGACTTCGAGAGGTGCATTGGCATAGACTTCCATGAAATCGCCGATACGCTCACGCACTTCATCACGAATGGCTCGATATGGGGAAATCGCAGAAACCATGACAATAACACCGTTGCGTGTCAGCAGGTGAGAAACAAACCCGATGCGGCGAATATTCTCATCACGGTCTTCTTTGCTGAAGCCCAAACCTTTTGTCAAATTTTGACGAACGATGTCACCATCTAATACTTCTACTTTAAGGCCTCGGCTTCTCAATTTTTGCTCTAGGGCCATGCGGATTGTTGTTTTCCCAGAACCGCTTAAGCCTGTGAACCAAATTGTTACCCCACGTTGGCTATCACTCATAGTTGTCCCTCTCATTTATCGTAAATGATTTAACCATAACGCTGCACTACCAGAGTTTAATTCAGAATTGAGTTGCTTCATAGCCACCCTCAATCTTGGCTCTCTCATCTTTCCGTGCAGCTTTGCTTCAAGAAACGCTAATGCGTATATCTACTCAACACTAAATGCTTCAGTTCCTAGCGCCATTAGTTGTGCCATGGAATTTATCAAACTTTTAATCTTCTCTTAGGAGTGATGAATACTCAATAAACTCTCTCAATGGCAAATCTCAAAGCTAGAGCAACGTTCAGTCTATCTAGTTTTCCCACATTAGACATGAGTCTGTCTGTGCATTAGGCACGAGCTTCAATACTGACAATGTGTTCGATTGAAAAGAGAACCATAGCCAATGCGGCACGACAGACCAGATGAACTGGTTTTGAACCCAAGTCATAAGTACCTGGACGTCATTAAAACCAAAACCCCAAATACTGTGCCGCCCGCTGCGCGCGCGGCACAGTATTTGGGAGGTTACGTTGACTTATGGCTAGCTACTTATTGAAGAATACAGTTATCCAAACGAGACAACTATAGTTCCAACATGACATGAGGTTTAATTAGAGGATTCTGGAATGAACTCTGTTACAACCTGATTCCCAGTGACGATGATGGGCCTTGCACGCGTTCTGTTGCCTGCTTGACCCTCAGCTCTCTCGCTTTGCAAACTACGTAATTGCCCTTCAGCTCTATCGCCTTGCAAATTTGCTACTGGATCTGTCTGTCGATAAACGACATTACCTTCGGCCACAAAATCATCTGTATCGACATTCCATCGAATTTGATTGGCACTCAGGCGAGATTGGTTGCGTTGTGAGGTAATCACAGCGTCACCAGCTATTGAAAAAATCTGTGTATTCAAGTTCCCATTCCCTTGGTTGGCCCTTAAGGTTACGGTTTCATCTTCCTCTTCACGGTAGATGATGCGGAGAGGCTGACTGGCAACAATTGTGTTTTGCACCAAGTCCCATTGCAGGGAGTCCCCGGTTAAACGCATAGCGGGATCTTTCAACACGACACGGCCATTATTTTCAAGGAGGGCAACCTCTGTAGCTAAGTTAAATTCAGCTCGTTCGCCTTGGGCTTGGCCAGTTACTTCGTCTCCGTCCAATTGCTGAATCTGAATAGGGCGATCGCTCAAGAGGAGGTCATCTTCTAGAAGCCATACAATTTCAGATCCTTGAAGTTTTAGATCCTCATCTGCAGAAATTGCCGCAACATTTCCATTCACTTCAACCCGTTGATCAACAATTGAGACTCGTGCACGATTCGCTGCAATCGTAAAATCAGGGTGCACACCAATAATGTTGTTACGGACAATCACAACCTCTTGCCCAGTCCTCCACTCTAGTTCGTCTCCTCGAACAATGGCACCTGTTTCGACATCTGTCGCAACAACGTTTCCCGTGAGAAAGATGCGATCGCCATCATCCCGCACTTCGCCCCGAGTTGCCTGGATTTTGAGCGTTGCTTGATCATCCTGGAAAAACTCGCCAGACGGATTTTCAATGACAGCAGTCTGCTCATCTTGGCTATAGACAGCTTTTCCGGCAACCATGCGCCAAATTAGATTTCCGTCGTCGTCAGATTGTTCGAGGGTGATGTTATTAAATGATAAATCTCGATTCGGCTCTTCCGATGATTCAGCGTTTTCGTCAGATGACTGCGATCGCCTATCACAACTTGCGGCCCCAAACATGAGAGGAAACGCAAGAAACAAGGCGAATAAAAAACGAGACCATATTCTGATTTTCATGCAACGTATATAACGTGAGACGTAGAAAAGATTCAGAGGCTTACAGCAATAGCAACTTTTCACCTACTCCACTATAAGTCGCGTGTGGAATCAACGTGGTTAGAACTCGTATTGTCTCATGGGTGGTTTAGGGGTAAAAACCCTCCGCCATATCTATGAGCAGAGCAAAACAAACCAGCATGTGCTCATAGATATGGCGGAGGGAAATTTTCTCAGTAGCGCTTCATGATGCCCGGTGACAATCATATTAGTCAGGAGAGACCCAACAGAATTATGATTCTACTTCTGCTTCGTCAACCACTCCTAACCCTGTCAGTGGTCGATAGGTATAGGTTTGGTGCCTTGGATTTTTCTGAATGTCTTCTTTAATCGTGTCTAAGTCGATATAGCGGTCTGATACATTGATCAAACTATCACTCGTCATCGAACGAAGACTAACAACCTCTACCCGCACACCACGGTAGCTGACAGAATCGACAGCATAAGCTAGATCACCATCACCACTCACCAAAACAGCCGTATCATACGAGCCAATAAGCGCCATCATATCAACGGCAATTTCAACATCCAGATTCGCTTTCTTCGAACCGTCTGGCAGTTGAACCAAGTCTTTTGAAATAACTCGATATCCGTTACGACGCATCCACAGCAAGAAACCTTGCTGCTTTTCGTTAGTGCGATCCACCCCAGTATAGAAAAATGAGCGTAATAAACGCGATCCATTCGTCAAGCGGCATAACAGTTTGGTGTAGTCAATTTCAATGCCAAGTTGTAATGCGGCATAAAACAAATTTGAGCCGTCGATAAAGATAGCAACACGGCCTCGATTTTCTAAAACCTGTTCTGGAGTAAAGATTGTGCTTGTTTCAAAGTTATCGCTAATCATGGAGGTAATTGTCCTTGGCAGGTTTATTAAATGGCAGTTGAATGAAGAAATTTAGGAATCGATTGGAATGGAGAGGAATATCTTTGGAAGATGACTAATCTCATTGAAAGATTGGGATTGAAATTGATTGATTGTCCAGTCAGTGAGTTGATGATTTGTGAGAGATAGATATCTGCACCATGACATGCTTATTCAGGAAGTTCCAATTTCTGAAAGATTGGTTTGGGATCACCCAGCCGTTGCCCTGCTGGCAACAGTCCCCATGAACAGTGTTCTGTAAAATCGAAGAACTTGAAAGTCTCAGACTGATTGAAGTCAACTGTGTAGCCAAGCTGCTGATATACCGCGTTACTGAGGTTTGGAATAATAGGAGATAGAAGGTAAGCAGATAAACGAACAGATTCTAAAACGGCGTACAAAATAGCATTCACCTGATCCAGATTTCCTTGCTTATACAACGACCAAGGGGCTTGGTCATCAATGAACTTATTGCTTGCTCGAACAATGGATAAAACAGCACTGCATCCGTGACTAAATGCAAGCCTTGAAAAAGCATCGGAAACAGTCTCTCCAAGCATCAGTCCTTTTGATTTCAAGATATTGTCATCAGCAATATCTTGAGAAGTGACTGCTGGCACGACACCATCACAGTACTTGTAAACCATCTTGAGAGTTCGATTGAGTAAATTTCCTAAGTCATTGGCAAGCTCCGCATTTAAAATGTTAACGAATCTGCGCTCACTGAAGTCTCCATCGCGACCAAACTCAATTTCTTTTGTGAAGTAATAACGGATAGCATCTGAGCCATATTGCTCTGTTAGCTGAACAGGATCTAAGACGTTCCCCAAACTCTTACTCATTTTTTGGCCATCTTTGGTAAGAAACCCATGTCCAAAGACGCAATTTGGGAGTGGTAAGTCTGCTGACATCAGCATTGCAGGCCAATAGACAGCGTGAAATCGAAGAATATCCTTCCCAATAAGATGGGTTTGGATGGGCCACCACTTCTTCAGGGCATTATCTAAGGTTGGTTCATCTTCAGGGTCAAGGAGAGCCGTCACATACCCTAGCAAAGCGTCGAACCATACGTAGAGCGTGTGAGATGGGTCTGAGGGAACAGGAAATCCCCAGTCTAAATTGACTCGTGAAATTGAAAAGTCTTGCAGTCCTCGTTCTACAAAACTCAGCACTTCATTTCGACGGATATCAGGTTGAATAAAATCAGGCTTTTGTAAATAAAGCACTTCTAATTGAGGTTGATATTTTGAGAGGCGGAAGAAATAGTTTTGTTCGTCACGCCATTCAGCTTCTAAGTTTGGATGCAGAGGACAGTGATTATTCTCAAGTAAATCGCGTTTTTCTTTGAATTCTTCACAGGCGACGCAATAGTAGCCTTGTTGTTGTCCAAGATAAATATCGCCCTTGTCCCAAACACGTTGAAAAAAGTCCTTAACAATGGATTCATGGCGTTCTGCCGTTGTGCGACTAAAACGGTCATATTGAATATTTAGCTTTTCCCACAACGACTTAAAGCTTTGAACAACCAAGTCACAGTGATCTTGGGGCGATCGCCCAAGCTTTTCAGCAGTACGCTGAATCTTTTGTCCATGCTCATCTGTTCCGGTGATTGAAAGGACTGGGAGACCTTGGAGACGATAAAATCGAGCGACAACATCAGCTGCAATCGTTGTGTAAGCGCTTCCCATGTGGGGAACGTCATTCACATAGTAGAGGGGCGTCGTAATTGAAAAAGAATCAGTGTACTTTGCGGTCAGTCCCATGATGCAGCCAGTCTCAGAAAATAAATGATTTAATCGTTTGAGTTTTATCTCATCGTAGAATGAAATTTTTGGTATGAATTTGGGATGAATAAATGACCAATGTTCCCAATTTACAGACTTAACAATCGCTCCTCCGGAGTCACCGGATTTGTTGGTTTCAAAGCGTCTTAGAGGATTCTAGAACCCAATGAGCCATGACTAAACTAATATTCAACACGCTTCAGTGTTAACCGCTGAAAACTTGTCAGACACCCTCTTACTAAGCGCAACTATCTCTGACTAATATGAATGCCCGACAATGCAATTAGACCGTGTATCTTCTTATATCAAACGTTATCCTTGAGAAGTTTTTTACATTACTACACCTTTGATTCTAGGGGCTACTTTCTAATCTCCTTCAATCGTTTATGTTTTCAACAGATCAGCAAAACAACAGCTAGCCACGTAGCGATATCAGTGGGATAAGCCTTTATCCTCTGAATCGTAGACGCCGCGGCGATCGCATCTGTTATAAACAGGCTGTTTTCAGCCCAATGACCAGAAACCAACCTCTATCATTGGGCTACCCAGCGTCATTCGCTAAAACTTTTCTTCAATACTTGTTTGGGGTTTCAATTAAGCCGGGAAGAACTTAACGAGATGTTGGGGCGCTCTGCGCCCCAACATCCCGACTTCAAATACAAGCCTTTGTTTGGATACCCGCTGACACTGTGTTATCCAACAACAAAATTGACGAGTTTGCCTGGAACAACAATGACCTTTTTAATGGTTTTGCCGGCAATATAACGCTTTGCAATGTCTGAATCACGAGCAAAGGCCTCTAATGCCGCTTTGTCTGACTTGGCAGGAACCTGAATCGTGCCTCGTGTTTTCCCCATCACTTGAATGACCAACGGAATCTCATCAACAACAAGTGCCGTCGGGTCAACCTCAGGCCACGGTTGGAGGTGAATGGAGTCTCCTCCTCCGAGTTGATGCCATAATTCCTCAGTGATGTGGGGTGCAAATGGAGCTAACAGCAGCAAGAGAGTTTGAATGCCTTCTGCATAGACTGGTGATGCCGCGCATGTCGCATCATTCAGTGCATTACTTAATTTCATCAACTCAGAAACAGCTGTGTTGAACTGATAATCGCCTTCCACATCTTCTGCAATTTCTTTAATTGCCGTATGAGTGGCTCTGCGCACATCTTTTTCGGCTTTGCTGAGAGTTTTGGAGGAAGGGATGCTGGTAGCAGTGATGGTGCCGTTATGGGCTGCAAAATTAGTTGCCAATCGCCACACACGATTTAAAAAGCGAAACTGTCCCTCCACATCTGCATCGTCCCACTCCAAATCCTTCTCGGGTGGTGCTTTGAACAAAATAAACATACGGGCTGTATCAGCCCCATACTTCGCCAAAACATCTTCTGGGGCAACCCCATTGCCTTTTGATTTAGACATCGTTGCATAGAGCCGTTCAAGCGGCTCCCCAGTGTCTGGATCTGTTGGGGAATCGGGATCGCTGACCCGATCAGACGGAACCCACTGATCCTTTCCTCCTTTATTAGGATTTCGGTACGTCAACCCTTGCACCATACCCTGAGTTAAGAGTCGAGTGAATGGCTCGTTGCAGGTGAGTAAACCGCGATCGCACAGCACTTTGGTAAAGAAGCGAGAGTAGAGCAAATGTAAAATTGCATGTTCGATACCACCAACATACTGATCAACCCCCATCCAGTCATTTACTTTGGCTGCATCAAAGACCTGACTTTCATTCGTTGCATCGCAATATCGCAGGTAATACCACGACGAATCGATAAACGTATCCATCGTGTCAGTTTCCCGTTTTGCCGGGCTATTGCAACTAGGACAAGGCACATTAATCCAGTGGTCTAGTTTGGAGAGTGGCGATGCTCCCCGTCCCGAAAATTCCACATCTTCAGGCAAAACAACCGGAAGCTGATTATCGGAGACAGGGACAGTTCCACAGGAGGGGCAATGAATAACAGGAATAGGAACGCCCCAGTATCGCTGACGAGAAATCAGCCAATCGCGCAACCGATACGTGACTTGAGCCGTTCCAATCTCGTCTGCTTCTAGATAGTCAATCACTCTTTTTTTCGCAGCAGGCACCGTCAAGCCATCGAGAGGCCCAGAATGCTGCAAAATTCCTGACGCGTTGTCCACAAAGGCTGAAGTCAAAGGTTCTGAGCCATCAGACGGATGATCAGCAGGAAAGACAACCTGCACAATGTCGAGCCCAAATTGGGTGGCAAATTCAAAGTCACGGACATCGTGCGCCGGAACGGCCATAATGGCACCCGTTCCATAATCCATCAAAACGTAGTCGGCAATCCAAATCGGAATCTCTTTTCCATTGACAGGATTGACGGCATAGCCTCCAGTGAATACTCCCGTTTTCTGGCGGTCATCCGCCGTGCGTTCGGTTTCACTCTTGGCAGCAGCCTTTACTTGATAGGCCTTAACCGCTTCCTGTTGAGCATCTGAGGTGATAGTTTTCACCAACGGATGCTCTGGAGACAACACCATAAAGGTTGCTCCCCAAAGAGTATCGGGGCGCGTCGTAAAAATCGGAATAGCATCCCCTGCGGTCGTTCTAAATTCAACCCGTGCTCCAGTAGACTTCCCAATCCAGTTTGCCTGCATTGTTTTGACGCGATCAGGCCAGCCATCCAGCAGGTCTAAGTCTGCAAGCAGCTGTTCTGCATAATCGGTAATTTTCAAAAACCACTGACGCAGGAGCTTCTTCTCAACCATGGCACCTGAACGCCACGATCGCCCTTCACTATCAACTTGTTCGTTGGCAAGGACTGTTTGATCAATGGGATCCCAATTAACAGCCGCTTCTTTTTGATAGGCCAGGCCAGATTCGAAGAACTGCAGGAAAATCCACTGTGTCCACCGATAATAGTCTGGCGAACAGGTGGTGACTTCTCGATCCCAGTCGTAAGACAATCCCAAGCGCTTGAGTTGAATCGTCATTTGGGCGATGTTTTCATAGGTCCATTTCGCCGGATGAATGCCCCGATCAATCGCTGCATTTTCCGCTGGTAGTCCAAACGCATCCCAACCCATGGGATGAAGTACGCGATACCCTTGCATGCGCTTGATGCGGGCAATGACATCAGTGATGCTGTAGTTTCGGACATGTCCCATGTGAAGGTTGCCTGACGGGTAAGGAAACATCGACAGGGCATAAAATTTGGGTTGATTGGGATCACGTGGTGTTTTGTCTAACCCTTGGTCAGCCCAGGCTTGTTGCCACTTTTCCTCTATCTCGGCAGCGTTGTATCGGGACTCCACAGGAGAACTCCTCTATGACATTGGCATGTGTATAGGTCATGCAGGAACGTCTCATGAACTGTCTCACGATGACTTATCGTGAAAACACATGGTTTTAGCATTCAAGTCGTTTGCTAGATAAGCGTTTCAGTATTCGCGAAGGAACAATAGCATGCTCTATCTTGTGTTTTAACTTGTACGCCGCAATTCCTGCATCCTTATCTTTCAATTCACAATCATTCTAAGGCTTCTAGCCGCTTGTCAAGATTAACTCGAAACAAGACGCTAGGAATTTGGGGAGAGCACATACGAATATGGGTGCTCCTTTCCTTTTGATGAAGACCGTATCGCCCGCACGTCTCATGAGCATGCTGTTTGACCAACACTCAGCAGGTCACCTCTCACCCATCCACTCATTTGTCCACTCACGTCGACCCAGTACCAGATATAACGATCCGTTGCACTGTAGGTTTTTTGGAGAACATTGACTGTCGTGCATTGGAGGAGAGTTGCCACAATCAATCCATCCGTTGAAATGCGATCGCGCAGATTTACGGCGCGTTCCGTAATTCGGGCTTGGTTGGGGACTTCGAAGTCATTGCCTAGATAACCTGTTGATGGAGCAATTGCGAAACCAGTATCGCTCCCAGACGGATTAGATCCATTGGCACGATACACTTGACCGCCGTTACTCCAGAGTTCGAGTTCTGTCGATTGATTAGAGTTGAGTCGGGCAACAGCCTGAAACGCACCCTGAGTCACGTAGGTTCGTGAGGTATCTCCGACTTGCCGTGGTGGGGCGATCGCCGCTGGGGCTTGCTGGATCAGAAACGTATTCGTCCGTCGGTCGAGCAAATCTAAGTAGGTTTGCCCTTGGCGATATACCTGGACTCTATATTCAGCCGTATCAAACGCCAACAGCGTTGATTGCTGGGTACCAGGCTGATTTATAGGAGTTGTAGGAGTGCCGCCGGGCTGCGTCGGTGCACCAATCGTCCCTCGCCCAAAATAGGCTTGCTGACCTCCAGAAAAGATCTCGAGTTCAGTGTTCCCATTAGGATTGTTGCGCGCGAAGACCTCAATGCTTCCCAGTGTGCTTCGGTAGGTACGCCAGAAAGTTCCGGAATCTGAGATCAGAACAGCAGGATTATTTTCCAGCAAAATACTCTGGGATTGTTGATCGAAAACCGTCATATAGATCTGTCCATTTTGACGAAAGACAGTGACCCAATAGCGATCCGTGGTAAACGTTAGGTCTACTGATTGGCTACTTCCTCCGCTCCCAAGGAGCTGTGAGCTCCTTTGTGAGGACATTGCTGTTGATATATTTTGAGTCGATCGACTCGCTAACGACCCCTCAGAAGCGATCGCCCCGCCCGTCAGCTCAGACATCACCACAACCCAAACGGTGATCCCTAAGGGGGCAGCCTTATGTCGGATATATTGCGAAAAAGGATTAGGAAATACCATCGTGTCTAGCGCCTCAACTTTCAGAACACTGCACTCTCTCTACACGATATAACAATTCTTATTAGGATCTAACACCCTCAATCAATCAATTGTTAAAGTCTAACATTGCAATTTTGGGTTAGAAGTAAACCTAGGTTATCGCTATTCCTGAAATGCCGTTTCAATTGCATTAATCAGTTGTTCTAAGTCAACAGGTTTTACAAAGTATTGGCTCGCTCCAAGCTCCATTGCTTTGCGTTGATCTGCCTTAAACGCGTAAGCAGAAACCACAATAACTGGAATACTTGACCACGTTGGATGACCGCTGAGATCCGTCAACAATTTATAGCCGCTTACATCAGGTAATTTTAAGTCCATCAAAATGATGCTTGGGCAAAATTGGCTAAGTGCCGATGAAAATTCAGCACCTGTTGCTACACCACGAATGGTATATCCATGAAGTGCTAGATAATCACCAAGCATTTGTCGATTTGCATCATCATCTTCGACAAGGAGGATACGTTTCTCGTTAAACGGTGTAGGGCGTGTAGGCTCAGTCAAGAGTGGCATTACAGCACTTAACGTCGTTGATTCAAAAGTATTAGATGTTAATTCAAGAGTATTAGGTGTTGATTCAAGGGTATTAGCAAACGAATACCATCGATCTTTTTGTAAATTCAGATCAGAAATTGAATGGTGAACAGGCTCAATTTCAAAGGAGTTTTTTATTCCCCTATCTGCTCTCTGCACATGCAAGGAACTCATATTATTCTTAAAAAGAAAATCAGGAACTATGGATGCATTGTCGATATCGTAAACCGATCATGCTTTCAGACTACTACGTTTCTGCTGAGAAAAGAGAGTAACTGATGGTATTATGATCTTCCAAATATGCAAATGCAATGGTTCATAACCAATACTGATTTATTAACGGCCTTCTAACTGTGCGAATCGTTTGGCTACAAAACTTCTGAAACATTTTTGATTATTATATGAAATTCGTAAGTTTCTGGACTAAACTTACAGAAAAAATGCATATTGCCGCTGGCGCTTTGTTAATAGATTGATCATGCGGTCTACAATGAATTTGCTTTTTCGAGCTTAGTGGTGCAGAAAACTCCTGAAACTCAGAAAACTCGTTATTCTCAAAAAGAAATTTTATCGGGAATCATCAAATTTCAACGAGAATACGCAGTTCTATCCAGTCGTACATTTGCTTGAAATCGATTCAATACGCCTGAATTGATGGCAGGTTTGCTGCAGTTAATTGCTCCTGCAAGCATTGCGCATCGAGTACCGTGAGTTGATGTTGTTGTGTGACGGTGCAAAGGGGGATGCTGTGAACAAGCGCTGGGGGCTCACTCGTTGAAAAGCGGGGAGTCACGTCTTCTATGTCCGATAAATATTGACGTGTCCAGTTGTCTTCAAGATAGTCTGGATCATAAGCTTTGTTGTCGAGTATCCAATAGTCGATGCCATAGGATTGAATGACAGCGATCGCCACCGTGGGGTCAGGACTGTATTGTGCCCGAAGCAAATCGATCGCGCGGTCACGGAAGACTCTGTAAAAACCCAGATGATAGGGGATGGCATACTCTCGTCCCACAAGAATTGAGCGCTGAGCAAAAACTGGGATATTGTTCACATCTTCTGCCACGGACGCAATGAGAATATCCGTAGGCTGTGCTTTGAAAAAATCGTAGAGTTTTGGCACACGGCCTTGCTTATATTTGGTTAAGGGAAAATTCTCAACAAAAACAGGATAGATGACGATTAGGATGCTCAGCAGTAGAGCCACGACTAGTTTGCTGAGCCGTTGCCACGACAGCATCGGTAAAAGCCGCTGGCTATTGTGTGAATGCCCACGATTCCGACGTTGTCCCAGCTTTATAGACGAGAGTTGTAGCCGAGGACGAATCAATGATTCGAGAATGACGGTGATGACTAGGGCGGCAGCGATCGCCATGATAATGCGCAAACTATGGTCAGTGTAGCGACTCGGCAAGTGCAGCCGGAACAGTAAAACGTGAGCACCGATAAATAGCCCTGTCGCTGATAGTAAGAGCCTGATGAGCATGGCTAAAGGGGATCGGCAATGTTGCAACACAGAATGATGAGGCGATCGCCAGAGGAGCAGCGGCAGAAAAATACCCACTGCAAGCGTTGCTGGACGCACCAGCCCCACGTGTAAAAATCCGCTGCGATCGCCGACGCCATAAAACCACCAGAGATTGTCACTAAAGAAGAAATTGCGTCCCCCCGGCCAGAACTCTGGCATGGTTTTGGCTTGTTCTAGGGTGACGATCGGATCGTAGGCCGATGCAGTGAGGCCATAAAAGGCAACGACACTCGCAATGGTGATGAGATAAGCGCGCGCACAGAGCCAGTCTGACGGCATCCGGCTGACCATGGGTCGGCCTTGTTTCCATCTCACCAACGAGAGCATCACCACCCCGCCTGCAACCAAAACATACTGCGGATAAAAGAGTCCGAGGAGGGCGATCGCGCTTGTTCCCATCACAAGGGGTTGCCATCCCCGCCATTGACTCACACGTGTTGTTGTCGCTGGATAATCTGTAGAGACTGCGTCGCGGTATTGGATGAGGTAATACAAAAACGCAACAAAGAACGGATAGATGAAGGCACGAGGTGTTGCAGACACCAAATCATCTTTCATCCATAGGGTCTGGTTGAGCAAGAGAGAGGCGAGAAACGCCGTAATGGGAAGAGGAAACATCGCCATCACCACCCAGAAAAAATATCCAGTCGTGATGATTCCTAAGCCAATTGGGAGAAGTTTATTGAAGGTAAATGGCTCAATGCCAAGAAGCGCCCCTGCTCGATAGAGAATTTTGTATCCTAACGGCGTAACGGACTGAAAGTAGTCAGCAATGAGATCGTTGGGAAAGAGTTCAGCCTGTTGAAATCGCTGCATCCAGAATAGATATTGTCGAGCATCATCTTGGACGATACGCTGGGCATGAAAGGCATCATGCAAAGCTAACAAGCCGAAAATCAATGGAATTGATACACTGAACCCCCACCAAACAGCTGTTTTCGCTGTCATCGATTGTGGCGTTGGGGTGAAAAAATTTGAATGGAGTTGATCGAGCAGCGTCATGCATCCTATCTTAGGCAACTCTTAAGCAACTGAGATTAAGACCGTTCTGTTTTGTCCGTTTCCCATAGCCAGTCTTCTTTCTCATTGGCATTGAGCGTGATCGGAGTCGCGACAAGCTGGTGGCGACGCTCAATGCGACTGCGCAGTTGATTAGACGGCAAATACAAATACACAGGGTCGAATCCATTGGGGACATCAATTTGCTGGGCTCTTTCACCAAGCTGTAAATGGACTCCAGGATTGAGTTCATGACTGAGGGAAAGGATGCGTCCCGCAGGCTGCCTATCACTAACGAGCAAAGGGCGATCGCTCTCGTTAATCAGCGCAGCAACATCTGGAATGCGGCGACTTTTTGCATAGCTCTTATGCCACCAGACCGGAACCTGAGAACTCACGGCACAGGAAACGATACCGCCTGCCGCTAAGGCGATCGCCACGGCTCGCCATCGCGATCGCACCCGCCGTCGTGCTCGTACAGCAAAGGGGCGTTCGACAAGTTTCAGGGTAATAAAATAGGCGATCGCGATTTCGAGGCCCAGATAACAGGGAACTGCGTAGCGGGTGATGCTGGAGCGACGACCCCCTAGAAGGATATCAGGAGCCAAGATAGCCAGCCCTGTTACCCCGATCAGGGTTGTGATGAAAAGCGCACTGGAGAGAGAGGCATTGCGCCACAGGTAGACAATGGATGCGATCGCTAACGCAGCTAAGAGATAATGGGCTGGGTTAAGGGCACTCGGTCCTTGGTTCAGATCAAAAAAGACTCGGCTGAGATTAAGTAGCCAGAAAAGGGGCATCGACCCAGCTCGGCCAGCATTGACGGACGCTGTATTTCCAACAAATTGGTCAAACTGAGTAATGACGACCGCCATCCATGGCGCAAAAAGAAGCAGACTCAGGAGCACCGCAGCAGCGTAGTTGATCACTCGGTAACTGACAGCAAATCCTTCTCGAATGACCACGTAAAGACCGTGACTCACCACGACAAATGCAGAGAAGGGATGAACGTAAAATCCTAGTGCAGCAGTGATGCCATAGGTAATCCAAGCCCAAGATTTGTTGATGCGCATTGCCCACAGGCAACAGGCGCTGGACAACAAAATCGTCATTGTCCATAGGCTATATTCCCGAGCTTCTTGGGCGTATAACACGTGAAACGGAGAGATCGAAAACAGCGCCGTTGACACCCAGGCAACCAAGGGAGCCTCAAACAGCTCGAGGCAAACCCAAAACATACAGGGAATTGCCAAAAGTCCGAAAAAAACCGACAGGAGCCGCATTGTTTCGACAGAATGGGGCACATTGAGCATCCAGGCTCTCACCATCAGGTAGTAGAGGGGCGAATGTTCTGGATGCTGTTTTAGGGCGCTAATCGTGTTCTGAATATCATCGTTTGGACTCGGATACTGATAGGTGTCGAGCATCTCTCCGACGGTGGTTACAGCCCCGGTATAGGCTTGGTTAACGAATTCCTCTTGGGTATAACCTGACATTCGCAAGGAGGTCATGGTTTCGTCGTGCCAGTACACCTTATTGTCAATGTTGTAGAACCGGAAGAAGACGCCTAGCAGGATCAGGAGTACGACAAAGTTGCGAATCCAAAGTGACGTGTTGAGAGAAGCCAGCCGTTGTGACGTAAACGCCATGACAATTAGATTACAAAATCGAGTAAGGAACAGAGCGTGTCCAAAACCAATCCAGGGTTAAGGAAAAAGTGCAGGGATAGCTGACAATTCCCAAAATAGCCTGATTGTGAAAGTGCTGATGGTGTAGGGGCGTCACTATAGAAGTACACTATACACGCTCAAAGTTTATCGACAAACGCCTTGATATCACGGTGATTTGTGGATGAATGTCGTTTTCCTACAGATTGGTAATTGGGTATCAACTTAAAGCGGGACGTTTTCCAAAGGAGAGAATTCAGGAGTCAGAACTCTTTTTTTACTGGCTTCTAGCTTCTGACTCCCCACCCAATCAAGATTCCCCTGCTTAAATTGATACTCTGATAATTTAGTCATTTGTGAATGGATGTCCGTTGTCTATACGACTCGAGAAAAATCATTGTTCAGTTTCATGGCAATGAGACAGGGGTCATATGGCCTCCCCTTCCTTGTAGGATGAATGAGTATTTAACAGGCAAGACTTTATCCCATTGAGGTGCCTTGCTCAGATTGAAGCGGAAGCAACGAGATAGTCGCGATGATGGGTGATGACGATGGATACTGAGGCAAATACGACACCAATTTCAGTGCAACAACGGCTAGGGGCGATCGCCCAATTTGTCATCGTGTCGCTGCTCTTTGGCATTGCGTACACCCAGGATCCCATCTACTATTCGTCTGAGAATCAGAACACAAAGTATCTTCAGGGATTAGCCAACGCAGACTATGGATTTTTAGCCGATGATTGGACGGCAAACACAATTGATCCGCTGCCTGTGTTTACCGCCTTGGTGCAGTGGACGTATCAGTTCATTCATCCTGAATATGGCTTTTATCTCTTCTATTTCCTTATTTTTGGAGCCTACGTCTACAGCCTAATCGCGATTGTATCTGAGGTATTTCCCATTCGTCCTTACCAGACGCGTGTGCTGCTCTACTTCGCATTGCTGCTACTCTTTCACACACTCGATGTTGAGATTTTTGACTTTGAACTCGATGAGCATTTGCACTATGGAGTGGCCGAGCAATTTATCCTAGGCCCGGTTTTCCAACCCTGCAATTTCGGCATATTTCTACTCATTTCCATATATGTCTTTCTGAAGGATCGGTCTTACTGGGCAGTGGCGTGTTTGGCGATCGCCGGTAGCATCCACCCCGCCTATTTTCCCAGTGTTGCGGCATTGACGCTGTCATATATGGGTATCTTGGCACTTCAAGAACGACACTGGCTTAAATCAATGCTCGTGGGCATTGTGTCAGGCATCTTGATTTTTCCAGTGTTTGCCTACATGTATTTCACCTTTCAGGACACAACGCCAGAACTGACCCAGCAAGCAGCCTCGATCATTGTGAATCAGCGCATTCCCCATCACTCGATTCCGGCATTGTGGCTAGAAGACGGACAAGCATATGTGCAGACACTACTTGTGGCGATCGCCCTGTACTGCGTACGCCAAACCCGTCTGTTCTACATTCTCATTGGCCCATTCCTAGCAGCCGTCTTGCTAACGTTAGTACAAGTCGTCATCAATAATGATTTCCTGGCATTCATCGCTCCTTGGCGCATTTCAGTGTTCCTCGTTCCTGTGGCGACCAGCATCATCCTGGCACATTTAGTCATCACGGTTTCGAGTCGTTATCCTAAATGGTCACGACGATACTCTTCGTTAATCAGCCGCATCAGTCTTGTCGTGATTCTGAGTCTCGTGATTGTAGGAGGAATCGGACAGTTCCAGAAATTTCAGAAAGCAGATGGCACCTTTGGCATGATGGATTACGTGCGAGAGACGAAGCAAGCCGGAGACACGTATTTACTACCTCCTGGAGTCAAAGAATTGCGAAAATTCAGACTCTATACAGGGGCTCCTATCGTTATTAACCGTAAAACCCATCCGTATAAAGATGTTGAAGTGATTGAGTGGAATCAACGGGTGGAGATAGGGGAGGAATATTACCGAAAACGAGGAGTCAGGCAATGCGGCATGTTGCGGAATGAGTTGAAAGAGTACAACATTACCCACGTGGTCATCCCGACGGATGCCATTGATAAGCGCTGTCCGCGTCTCGTTGAACGGTATCGCGATGAGCACTACAGCGTGTTTTCGACAGAACAGTTTTGAACGTCAACCCAATGTATGTTCAGAACGTCAGAGGATAGTGAGCAATCCCTGTTTGACCTGCCACGATTATTGGCCGTTATCAGAGGAATTGGATGACGACCCGCCGCTCGACCTCCTTGGGCGATCGTCCTGGCTCAGTTGCCGTCCCATGAGCTCTGCCATCCCTTCGGTGAGAGACTTCGGATCCATAAAGAGAATTTTTGAGTTCTCGCTCTGGCCTAGGTTTAAGTTGGCATCAACATATTGTTTTGCAATCAGATAGGTTAAGACTTCTTGAGCTGAAACGTTATTGCCTAAGACTTCTGCAATCATGCGAGCCGACTGAACCGTACCTTGAGCTTCTTCAATAGCAGCTTGTCGCTTACCTTCTGCTGTTGTAATCGACGCACGTTTTTCACTCTCTGCGGCACGCTCCCGTTCCAAGGATTCCTGCACTCGTTGTGGCAGGATGATGTTCTGAACTTCGACCCGAGTTACTTTCACACCCCAGGTTGCAGTGGCTTCATCTAACTGTTGGAGCAAAATTCGGTTGATTTCAGCCCTTGATGAGTAGGTTTCCTCAAGCTTCATGCGACCGATAAGCGATCGCAAACTCGTAATCACCAGCGCCGTCAGACCTTCTTCCAGATTGTCGATATTGTAATAGCTTTGACGAATTTCTAGAATCCGCCAATAGACAATTGCGTCTACTTTTAGGTTGATGTTGTCATTCGTAATGGCATCTTGGGGATCAAAGTCTAGCATTTGCTCTCGGGTCGTTTGGATCCAAACAATTTGATCCACGATGGGAATGATGAAGTGAATTCCTGGTTCTAAGGTACGTTGAAACTGTCCCAGACGCTCTACGATTGCTTGATAGCCTTCATTAATGATTTTGACTGAACCGACAATATACCCGATGACTAGAAACGCAATAATGCCCGCAAGAGTAGTAGTCATGAAATGACGCCTGAGTCCACAATGACGCACCTTGAGTCTAGTCTAATTTTACTGGGTTCATCTCGTCTGCAATCCGACGTAATCAAGCAGAAAGTAATGTCGGCACAGATTCGAACCTGAAAAAAGGCTCATGGCTCATGAGCTTTCCCGATTAATGAGACCAGGACGAGTCTATCAGTCTCATCGGCATCACAATCAGGGTATTGCCTTGACGACCGACAACGTGAACTAACTCACCTTTGGGCACCTGAAGGTCAGGAAGGTCGCATCGTGCTTTCCATAAGGTGCCTTCATAGGAAACTTCACCAATTCGACCTGCAGGAATGACGTCAGTCACTTCGGCCTCCGTTTGCCATTGTGACGGTTTAGGCTGTTGAGAAACCAAGCCCCGTAAAACAATCGCCAAGGCGAGTGAGAGAACGCTCCAAACAAGCAGTTGTATGGCAATAGAAGGAACACTCAAAGCAACGACGGCGGTGATGATAGCGGCCAACCCAATTGAGGCAATGCCGGGTTCTCCGATCAACATGCCTAACCCGATGAACACCACTCCACCAATGAGCCATAGGACGTGGCTAGATTGTTGTGATAATACATCCCAAAGATTCATCGAATTGGTAGTCCTAGTGCTTATGGGTTGATTGGCCTATGAGGGTCATGCCCTAAGTCGGATGTCACCAGGTCAGCTTACACGCTTGATGCGACTCGACTCACGAATGATTGCAGTTTCAAGACCTCGGCATCATTAAAACCCATCAATCCTGCGCCGCCTGCGCAGCGGGCGGCGCAGGATTGATGGGTTTTATATTTAATTTTGTCTACCTACGTACGAACAACCATTCAACATCCATCTCCTGCAAAGTTAATGGTCTGACGATGCACACAATATTGATCTGTCAAAATTAAATATTCAACGATAATGTTGTTCATCGTTCAACACGACATTGCATTTCGTGACATATTCGGTTTTCTTCGTTAACTTGTTCGTGCCATTCACCGGATTCAAGAGTATGAAGGAAGAAGAGTCTTTTTAAGATAAACCCCCTGGGATGTCCCAATGTCAGACCAATATTTGCGATCGCTCACGTCATCGATTCAGTCCTTGACGTCCCCTCTGAGGACGTATCTATTGGAGTTGCATGAAACCTACCAAAGCATCCAAGACGGAACACTGGTTAAAACATTAGATGACGTATCGTCGCAAACGTTTGGCATCACAGTCGTGACTGTCGATGGACAAATTCTTGGCGTGGGTGATCATGAACATCTTTTTCCACTGGGTCTGCTGTCGAGGTCATTGGTCTACGGGTTAGCGCTGGAGGATCAGGGACGCGACGAGGTTCGGCAGCGCATTTGTATGATGCCGAGAACAGAAGAGAGAAATATCATTCATCTGGATAAATCAAACCTTCGATCGTCCAATCCACTGGTCACGGCTGGGGCCATCGTGGCCACAGGGCTGATCAAGGGAACAAGCCTAACAGAACGACTCCAGCGTATTCTGTCCATGATGCATCGATATACGGGGCGACACCTTCAAATTAGTGTGCCGGCCTTGGTCAATAGTAAAGAACAGGGAACCCGAGAGCGGGCGATCGCCTATTTTCTAAAGCAGTTCAATCAACTGGGTGCGCGATTAGAAGACATTCTCAACCTTTATTTTCAGCACAGCACGATTCTAGTGAGCAGCCGAGACTTAGCCATGATTGGGGCAACCTTGGCGAATGGTGGCATTAATCCGGTGACAGGGGAACAGGCGATCGCTGCTGAGTATGTACAGGATGTGATGAGTGTATTGCTGACCTGTGGCATGGGAGAACAGTCTGGCGAATGGACGTATCGCGTTGGCATGCCAGCGCAATGTTCAGCCCAGGGAGGCGTGATGGCGATGGTTCCTCAAAAACTGGGTTTGGGAGTCTTTTCGCCGCTCTTGGATGAGAACAATCAGAGTATTCGAGGTGTTCAGGTGTGCGAAGCGCTCTCGAAGGAAGAACGGCTTCACTTGTTTGATATTTACGAAAAAAATCAGTCGATGCAGGCCTACATTGAACAGGTTGAAAAAATAACGACTATGGCGGCAGCTCTCGAAACTGGGAAGTCTTACGATTTGGGCAGTTTAGATGAAGTTGCTGGGCGTCGCGACGAACTGGGGCAATTGGCACGGGTGTTTACCGATATGGTCAATACGATGAAAGCCCGCGAGCAAGAATTAGAGCAACTCTTAGAAGCATTTGGCCGATTTGTACCCCACGAATTCCTGAGCTTTTTGCACAGAGACAGTATTGTGGATGTTCAGTTGGGAGACCACGTGAGCAAAGAGATGGCGGTGATGTTTGCCGACATTCGCGCATTTACCGCTATTTCAGAATCAATGACTCCCCGCGAAACGTTCGATTTTGTGAATACGTATCTGCGCTATGTCTCTCCCGAAATCCGAAAATATCAAGGGTTTGTGGTGAAATTTATGGGAGATGGCATGATGGCGGTGTTTCCGGAAGGCGCAGATGATGCGATCGCCGCTGGCGTTGCCGTGTTTAATAAACTCAAAATCTTCAATCAAGAATTAGAAGCGAGTGGGCAGATTCCCATTCAGGTAGGAATGGGGATTCATGCGGGTCACATGATGGTGGGAGTGGTGGGTGAACGCGATCGCCTCCAGGGAGATACCCTATCCGATACGGTCAATCTGGCAGCTCGACTGGAGGGGTTGACGAAATACTATGGCGTATCGATGGCAATTTCGGGAGATCTCTTGCAACGACTCAGCAGTCCCGAGGATTATGCGTTGCGATTTATTGACCAAGCAACCGTCAGCGGACGCAGCACAGCAATTGCGGTTTACGAAGTCTTGGATGTGGAAGCAGAAAAAGAGCAAGCCTTGAAACATAAAACAGAAGACGTCTTTACCAAAGGCATCGACCAATACGTTAAAGGTGACTTTACAGAGGCACAAAATACCTTCGAGCAGGTGCTGAGCTTGAACCCTTGTGACAAAACCGCACAGCTTTATTTAGAGCGTATTGAGCAACTGATGGTTCAGGGAGGAGTGCCCGACAGTTGGGATGGAGTCTGGAAATTTCGGCAAAAGTAGAAAAGGGCAAGAAAACAAGACGTTAATCAAGCAGAAGTCGCTCAACATCTTTCTAACAGCTAGCCATCATTAAGCATCACTCCCCAAATCCTGTGCCGCCCGCTGCGCGGGCGGCACAGGATTTGGGGTCTGGGTTTTAATTTCGTTCAGGTACTTAGCAGAGACCCGTGACACTATACGATAAGAATTCAACGATAGAGATCGTCCAATTCCGTTAACCCAATTTCACTTAATTTTAGAAATTCGCAATCATGACTGTGATCCGCCCATTCTTTTCCTCAATCCTTCGACGTATGACACATGTCACCGTCATGATTAGCCTGATCATTATGCTAGTGATGAGTAGCTGGAATCTAGGCATTGCACCAGCTCAGGCCAGCCTCACAGACGATCGATATGACGGTAACATCTTCCCGCTCTATGCTGGAAACGGCTCGCTGGTTCCTCCCCACGTCACCCTAGCCCAAGCCATTGAACGGAGCGATCGCCCCACCATTCTGAGCTTCTACATTGATGACAGCCGTGATTGCAAAGAATATTCAACCGTCCTCACCCAACTTGACGCTTACTACGGACGAGCTGCTGACATCATCGTGTTGAGTGTTGATGCTCTCCCTGTCAAAGAGAGCTATGCTCCAACCGAAGCAGGTTATTACTACAAAGGATACGTACCACAAACCCTCATCTTTAATCAGGCTGGAGAAGTTGTCTTGGACGAAGTCGGTCAAGTTCCGTTTGAAACAATGGATGACCGCTTGAGAGAGCTATTTGATCTCCTGCCTCGATCAGAATCAGTACAGCTCAGGCGCCGCATCGTCAACGAGGTGAATGTCGAATTAGTTCCCTATACAGAAGAATAAAAAAACTATCCAGATCACGCAACCAGATCACACAAGGGGCTGATAAAGTAAGCCGGAGAAAAATGAACGGGATGGTGAGGCGCTCTGCACCCCGCAATCCCAAATTACAGTCCACACAAAAGGCTTAGATGGTGAACCATCCTGGCCTTTTGTGTGGACTATTCATATGAACTGATATCTCCGCCAAATTGACAGTGATCGCGATCATGGATGGCTGTGTGAATGAACATCCCTACAGAACAGAGATGTAGACGGAATAGGCTGATTCTTGTAGTAACAACACAACACAAGCCCTCACAGGAGCATGACTATGCAACTACAATTTCTTGGTCGCCCTTATCCTTCCACTGCTGACTCGATTGACACCCCTCCACTCAATATTTCTGGCGCTTATCGCGGCAATCAAGTGTCGTTTAGAAGTGCCCAGATCAAACCTATTCAGTCTTCAACAGCTCTTCACTATCGCGGTATTGCTTACCTCCATTAGCATCACCCAGAGTCACGAAGAAACAATGCGCGATGGAGGCACGCTCAGCGTGCCTCCATCGCGCATTGTTTCGTAAACGTTGCCAAGTCGTGTTTGGTATCAGGATTGACGTAGTAGACGATTTGGCGCTTCTAAAAGGAATGATTAGGTTGTGTATTCCGCGTTGATTCGCACATAGTCATAGCTCAAGTCACATCCCCATGCCGTTCCTGAACCCGGACCGTGTCCCACAGACACTGCCATCACAACCGTATCGTCCTTCAAATACTCGCCTTCAGCAGCAGCTTTAAGATATGCACTCGCCGCAGCTCGGTCAAAGGCCAACGGCTGCCCCTGATCCATTAAGAGACTATCTCCTAAGCGAATGGCTAGATCTGCCATATCAAAAACGATCCCAGCCTTTCCAGCTGCCATTGCAATGCGTCCCCAGTTTGGATCGCGTCCAAATACAGCGGCTTTTACCAGCGACGATCCGGCAATGGTTCGGGCGATTCGGCGAGCACCCACATCATCTGCTGTTCCAGACACGTGAACTTCGATTAAACAAGTTGCCCCTTCTCCATCACGGGCGATCGCCTTTGCCAGGTGAATACAGACCTCCGTCAACATCGCCTCTAATCGATCCGCATCGGCTCCGGCTTCGGTAATTGCAGGGGTGCGAGACTCCCCATTCGCTAAAGCAATCAATGAATCGTTGGTGCTTGTATCACCATCAACTGTAATTTGATTAAAGCTCTTGTCAGCCGCACGACTCAACATCTGTTGCCATAAATGAGGGGAAACAGTGGCATCACAGGTCACAAAGGCCAACATGGTTGCCATGTTTGGATGGATCATGCCAGACCCTTTGGAAATACCTCCTATCCGTACCGGGCGATCGCCCAAGTGCGTTTCCAGAGCAATGAATTTGGGAACCAAGTCCGTTGTCAAAATGGCTTGAGTTGCATCAGCCCCATTCTCAACAGAGGCTGCGGCAACTAATTTAGGGATTCCAGCTCGCATCTCGTTCATGTGAATGCGTTCACCAATGACACCTGTCGATGCCACCAACACAGATTCTTCAGGAATACCGATGTGTTGCGCCGTCAATAACGCACTTTCACGAGCATCGTCCCAACCCGCAGATCCCGTTCCTGCATTCGCCTGCCCAGCATTACAAAGAATGGCACGAGCAGAAGCATGAGACTCTAGCTGTTGGCGGCAATAATCGACACAGGCAGCCCGCACCTGACTTGTGGTGAAGACACCAGCAGCGATCGCATCAACATCTGAAAGAATCAGCGCCAAATCTTTGGTTCCAGAAGGCTTTAGCCCAGCCGCAATGCCCGCTGCTCGATACCCCTTCGGAGCCGTAATCCCACCATCCACTACCCACCAATCCGCCATATCCCCGTATTCCTCCAATCACATGACTGATAAAAATGCTGTATCACGACCCAACGTTGAATGACACAACTCATACACCAGTGGCATGATCAGCGCTGCTAATCATGCCACTTAATGTCTTCGGAAACCCTTAAGGGTAGCTTTTATCGCGAGATCCTCACCTTCGTCACGCGTCTTCAATCACAACAGAGAGAATCTTATCGCCCTGCTGAATTGCGTTCACAACATCCATATCTTCAGTTTTTCCAAATACAGTGTGAACCCCGTCTAAATGGGGCTGAGGGGCATGGCAAATGAAAAACTGGCTCCCGCCTGTATCTTTTCCCCGGTGAGCCATCGACAACGAACCAGCGAGGTGCTTATTGTCATTAATCTCACACTTAATCGTATATCCAGGCCCGCCAGCACCCGTGCCTTGCGGACACCCTCCTTGAATCACAAAGTTATCAATCACCCGATGAAAGGTCAGCCCATCGTAAAACTTGTCCGTCGACAACTTGACAAAGTTCTCCACCGTTCCTGGAGCGTCTTGACTAAATAAGTCGATATGAATGGTGCCTTTGTCCGTTTCCATGATGGCGCGGGTCATAACGTTCCTCACAAAAGTAATTCAACAAATCATCAAAACTTTGTCCAATGCGTGTTCTAGTGTACGGCAAGATCACCAGCACTTTTCACCTTTCTCAACAAAGTAATGATTCATACCCATACGTCAATATCGAACGACGCATGATTTTTGGAAGGAATGAAATTTAAAACCCCCGAGAAATGATGTTGGGGCAGAGGATTAACCACCGCCCCAACATCATTCTGCTTCTATCATTCATGATCATTTTAAAACCAGGCGATCGCCTGGTTTTTGGTTGTCAGTTTAAGCATGCAAAGCGACTGATCAACCACTTATCCATACTCGCGATCGCCCTCATCATCTCCAGCCAAGACCCTTCAACAAGCCCTGGCAAACCTTATAGCCGCAGCGAGCCAAACCATTTCCCCCTTTACAATACAATCGGAGCCTCGCAGCATCTCAACAATCGCTATCATCTGCTCACAATCGTTATTGACAGAACCTCTGCACAACAAATTCGATGGATTTACCGCTTGTCTATCATCCAAATTATGTCGCCCCCATTCCCGATGGACACCGCTTCCCAATGTCGAAGTTTGGCAAACTTTATGATCTCCTCCTCGCGGATAAGGTGGCTCAGCCCAATCAATTTCATCGACCTGACTCTCCGCCTCTAGAATGGATCGAACTCGTGCACAACGCTGTGTATGTTGAGCGCTATTGCCAAGGCACCCTCTCCGACAAAGAACAACGCCGTATTGGATTACCCAGCAGCCCTGAGTTAACGCAGCGGACATGCCTTGCCGTAGGCGGCACTGTGCTAACAGCAACCTTGGCGCTGCAAACGGGTCTCGCCTGCAACACCGTTGGTGGAACTCATCATGCCTTTCCAACGTACGGCTCAGGATTTTGCATTTTCAACGATTTGGCGATCGCCGCTCGAGTCATCCAATCGCTAGAACTCGCCCAACAGATTCTCATCATCGATCTTGATGTTCATCAAGGTGATGGCACTGCCGTGATTTTTCAAAACGACCCCAGCGTGTTCACCTTCTCGATGCATTGTGGGGTGAATTTCCCAGGAACTAAACAGCACAGTGATTTAGACGTCGTTCTCCCCGTCGGCATGGAAGACGACGCCTATCTTCAAACTCTCGACCAACACTTGTCTGATTTGTTATCACACGTCAATCCAGACTTAGTGCTCTACGACGCGGGTGTCGATACCCATGTGGGCGATCGCCTAGGCAAACTGGCACTTACCGATACAGGCATTTTCCGTCGAGAAATGCAGGTGCTGAGTGCGTGCCTAAAAGGGAGATACCCAACCGCCTGCGTCATCGGAGGAGGCTATTGCACCGATACCGACACCCTTGCTTACCGACATTCCATTCTCCATCGAGCAGCCAGCACCCTCTACTATCAGCACACCTAACCAACAAAGCAACAACCCAGCCCACAAATCATTACGAAACATGAAGAAAGATCTGCGCCCAAACGCGTTCCCACTGTGGAAAACCTATCAACAGTTGTGGAAAACTCCCGAAATGATCGTGGAAAAAGGGGTTCGATCCGTGCAAAAGATCAAGAGTACATATGTTTTGTGGGAAACTGATGCAATTTTCCACACGTTTTCCACACCCTTTTAAAATCCTGAGAAAATTATCATGCCACGATCCCCAGATTTTTCCACAGTTTCCACATGCCCTACTACTAAAGCGCATTTTTTACTTTCTATTTAAGAGAGAAGACAAGACCTTCAAGAAATTGAGCATTTGAACCTCATGTCCAAGGGTGATAGGATCTCGTTCCAAGGCTTTATGGAGAAAGGGTTGTGAGTGCAGAATTGTTTTGAGTTCATCTAACACAACCCAAACCGTAGGGGAGAATTTGCATAATCATTCCTGTCAGGCAAAAAAAGCTAGTTAATCAGCGAATTTTCGATAAACATCATCCTCTGGAATCCTCATGAAATTTGTCTGCACCCAAAGCGACCTCAATACCCATCTTTCAGTTGTCAGCCGGGCTGTTCCGTCTCGACCTAGTCATCCGGTATTGGCGAATGTCTTACTGAGCGTTGACCAAGAATTACAGCAAGTTCGACTCACAGGATTTGATTTAAGCCTCGGTGTGCAAACGAGTTTTTCTGCCGAAGTAGAATCTGATGGAAATTTGACACTCCCCGCAAAATTGCTGACGGACATTGTGTCTCGGTTAACGGAGGGAGAAATTACACTGGATGATGACGAAGGAGACTTGTTAATTACCCTCACCTCTGAATCAGGTCGATATCAGGTTCGTGGCATGAGCGCAGAGGAATATCCTGAGTTACCCACGATAGAAGGCGGGAATGTTGCAAATTTACCCGTTGATGCACTAGGAGAAGGTCTTGGCGGAACGCTGTTTTCTTCTAGTGCTGATGAAACTAAACAGGTGTTGACAGGCGTTCATCTCTCGGCAAATGAAGATGGATTAGAGTTTGCAGCGACGGATGGACATCGGCTTGCTGTGGTGCAAACGTCTAATAGCAACGAAGGGGAATCGTCAAACGAGTCGGTTCAGTTTGATGTAACCGTTCCAGGAAAAGCCCTACGAGAGCTGGAACGGATGCTTCAAATGCATCAGTCGTCAGAGGCGATCGCCGTTCATTTTGACCAAGGACAGCTCATTGTTGAGTGGGATAACCAGCGATTGACCAGCCGATTACTGGAAGGACAATACCCGAATTATCGACAATTGATTCCTCAGCAATTTTCACGGCAATCGACTGTTGAGCGTCGGCTACTCATCAGTGCGTTAGAGCGAATTGCTGTGATAGCCGATCAAAAGAATGGAATCGTGAAGTTGTCGTTGAAAACAGCAGATAAAAAAATTGTAATTTCTGTTGATGCGCCTGACGTTGGAAGTGGACAGGAATCGATTTCAGCCCAAATATCAGGGGATGATTTGGATATTGCCTTCAACGTGAAATATTTGTTGGAAGGATTGAAAGCGTTTGAGTCAGCAGATGTACAGCTCCAGTTTAATTCTGCGACAAGTCCGGCAGTTGCAACGCCTCTGGGAGGTTCGAAAATGACTTATCTCGTGATGCCTGTGCAAATTCGCTCGTGAGAGGTGTTCTCAACGCTCAAAAATCTAACAAGCCTTCATTAAAGGCTCTCTTTTTTTATTGAGCAAGCAGAGAGGACTCATGGATGTAGTACTTGACCCAAACCATATTGGGAACTGCCGCTTTCTCTGAAGGGAAAACGGCAGTTCCCAATATGGCGCGGTTTAAAGTCATGCAATTTGGATTTTATCGAGAGATAATGACAAAGTAGGGATATTGAGAAATTGTCTACTGAAGACTATTTTTCACACGATGAGATAATTTTGTTCAAACTAATACAATTCAAGGGAGCATTATCTGATGCCATTCACGATTGATTCAGCCCGTGGAATCTTTCCAGGAACATTATCGGCAGATGTGGTTCCTGCGACAATCGCACGCTTCAGTCAACTCAGTGTTGAAGATCAACTCGCTCTAATTTGGTTTGCTTACCTAGAAATGGGTAGCTCGATTACGATTGCTGCGCCTGGAGCTGCAAATATGCAGTTTGCAGAATCAACCTTAAATGATATTCGTCAAATGTCATTTCAAGAGCAATCACAGGTGATGTGTGACCTGGCAAATCGCTCTGATACACCGATTTGTCGAACCTATGGTGCATGGTCTGTAAATATTAAGCTTGGTTTTTGGTATCGACTTGGAGAGTGGATGGAGCAAGGACTCATTGCTCCAATTCCAGAAGGATATAAATTATCAGCCAATGCCTCTGCCGTACTAGCAGCGATTGAAAGCCTTGATCCAGGCCAACAAATTACTGTTTTGCGTAATGCTGTTGTTGATATGGGATATACCTCAGGCCAATTCACCCGAGTGGTGGAACCTGTCGTTCCGCCTAAGGACATGGCACAGCGAACTCAAGTGGCTATTGCAGGTGTGACCAATCCAACTGTTCTCAGCTACATGAACAATCTGAATGCCAATGATTTTGATGCTCTGATTGAATTATTTACCCCTGATGGGGCTCTGCAACCTCCTTTTCAACGCCCTATTGTTGGAAAAGAGGCGGTACTCAGATTTTTCAGAGAAGATTGTCAAAATCTTAAACTGATACCTGATCAAGGAGTGTCTGAGCCAGCTGATGACGGCTACACGCAAATAAAAGTTACCGGTAAGTGTCAAACGCCATGGTTTGGAGGCAATGTAGGGATGAATATTGCTTGGAGATTTTTACTGGATCCTCAAGGCAAAATCTACTTTGTTGCTATCGACTTGCTGGCATCTCCAAAGGAACTCTTAAACTTAGCTCGTTAGGAGTGATTGAAGGATTTCATTGATCTAACGTCAAATCGGTCAATTAAACCTCGTCTAACTTGGGAACGGTAGGTTTTTCCCATGTGATTTGGGTTTAGTTCATTAATCACCTCTCATTGACTACTCTTTATGAGAATACGTCAGTGGGGGGTGATTGATTTTTAATGTGTAAGCGAGCAATCGACTGGAAAATAAGCCCTTTTACGATTATTTTCCTTAAAAAGTGCTTTACCTAACTTAATACTACGATAGGATATTAAAGAACTGGCGATAAAACTGATAGTTAACATAGCTTTTAATTGAGTGATGCAAAAGATTGGGAATACGTGGACGACAGCAGAGAAAGAAATTGCTCAAGAAATGTTTAGCCGAGCTCACAAGCGAGAAATGGATGCATTAATCGCGGATGTTCGAGAGAAAGTAAGCGTCATCTCAGAAATCGAGGATCTGTGGCAGTTACATGATTTCTTGAGTGCGCGAAGGCATGAAATAGATGGCAAGTACGACTATGATTACTCTTCTCTGTTGTTTGTCTTTGCTGAACTAGTCAGAGATGGATGGCTAAACCTTGATGAACTAGAGAGTCTTGACCAAGACAAGATTTCTAAAGTAGCGGCACTTACCAAAATATGATGGGATATTTCCATCACATTTTGGTAAATGTCTGAATAATGGTCATCTAGCAATTGATGGATATGCAAGAAAAGCTAGTGACCAGATTTTTCGTAGGCTTCTACAATGCGCTGCACAAGTGGATGTCTGACGACATCGTTTTTCGTGAATTCGCAGAATGCAATTCCTTTGACGTTTTTGAGAATTCTTTCTGCCATGGCTAAGCCAGATTCTTGATAACTCGGTAAGTCTGTTTGGGTGACATCTCCAGTGACGACCATGCGCGATCGACTTCCTAATCGAGTCAACATCATTTTCATTTGAGCAGGGGTCGTATTTTGGGCTTCATCTAAGATAATGAATGAATTGTTGAGCGTTCGGCCTCTCATATAGGCCAACGGAGCGACTTCAATGATGCCTCGTTCAATATAAGTAGGAATTTTTTCGGCATCCAAAATTTCATAAATTGCATCGTAGAGAGGACGCAAGTATGGATTTACTTTTTGCTGGAGGTCTCCAGGGAGAAAACCCAGTTTTTCCCCTGCTTCGACTGCCGGTCGAGTCAGAATAAGCCGTTCAACGTCGTTAGCTAACAGAGCTTGTACAGCCACAATCGCGGCCAAAAAAGTTTTACCGGTTCCTGCTGGTCCGATGCAAAATGTCAGATCGTGACTTTTAATGGCGTTAACGTAGCGTTTTTGACGGAAGGTCTTGGCACGTATTTGCAAGCCTTTTCGATTGACGGCGATACTTTCGCTGTGAAGCGATTCGAGCTTATCTGATTGTTTTGTGTCGAGGGCATGACGTGCGGCTTGAATGTCTGCACTGTCGATGGGCTGGGACTGACTCCATAATGGACGCAGTGCATCAATCAATGCCTCGCACTGATTCAGTGCCGATTCTGTCCCATTCATATACAGCTCTTGTCCCCGCAGGGTAAGAGTGGCTCCTGTAAGGTCAGAGAGTTGAGATAGATTTTTTGAATGTTCTCCAGTCAGAGCGATCGCATTTTCTGGTGACAGTAAGGAAACTGTGCGAGCCATAGAAAGCAAATATGTAGAGTGTGGTGTAACTGGACTTAGCTATTCAAAACAGTCAACCATTTCATGTCAGTCATTTTACGACTGATTGAGTATGTTCCCTTTCTGGGATACCTATGCTCATGAAATTAACGTGATTCATTAACTAGGAATACGCTGTGCTAAATCGTCTAATACTAGGCGTCCTTCGGGCGATGTGGGCGAGGCGGACGTCGACGGTTATTGGATGGTGGGCGATTACCGCGCCCTCCTTCAGAAGACGGAGGGCGATCGCTCGATTGTGAACTTCCAAACACTTCCAGACTGGCGGTTTGTTTATTGAATCCGGCAACTGCTTGAAAGACGGTGCGAATTGCCTGAAGATTTCGGCCTCCGCGTCCAAACACTCTTCCCTTGTCCTCTCCCTCAATCGCAAGCCGAACTAAGATTCGATTGGTTCGAGCTGAACGTTCACAGTCAATCCTTAGGGAGTCAGGGGAGTCCAGAAATGGATGACATAGAAACTTAACCAGCTCGACATAATCGGGCTGGTTTTGAGTTGGTTCAATCGTTTCTGGATTCTGGTCGGAAGGAATTGAGCTAGACACGATACCTAATCTGTAGAGTTCAAAGTCGATTATTCTGCCTTGAGCTGCTCAAACACGTTTGCCTTCTTCAACAGGTCGCGAACTGTATCTGTAGGCTGTGCTCCAGTTTTCAATCGCTTGATAATGGCTGGGACATCTAGCCGCGTTTCATCAGTCCGTGGGTTGTAAAATCCTAATTCCTCGAGAGGACGACCGTCACGGCGATCGCGGCTATTCATGGCTACGATTCGGTAGCTTACCTCTCTCTTCTTTCCATATCGCTTTAGCCGCAACTTGATCATGCTGAACAATAACCCTCGTTGAAATCTCAACAGTACATTTTTATGGAGGCAATCAAGCATGAGGCAATTTTAAGGAGGCCTAATGAACCTCAGATAATTCTCAGCACTCTAATGCTTTGTGTGATAGCCAGATAAATTCAGAACTACTATGGTAGCACTCTATATCACGCTAAGTCACGAAGTCTTTCTTCCTTTGCCAATGGTTTCCTTGATTCTTCAAGCATGCAAAAGGTGTTGTGGAAAGTTTCGTAATGTTTCTAGAGGTTCTATAGATTGAGTAGCCCAGGTGGTGGAAGAATTTCGATCCGCTGCTTCTCAAGATCAACAACAGGGACAATATCGTAAACAAAGGGAACGAGGACTGTCTTCTTTTGATGCTTCGAGGACGATTTTCTCTGGCGCTTTTGTTTTTTTCGTGATGATTGGTTGTGCTGTATTTGTTCTGCCTCATTACCATGATGTTTATGATCTTTTTTAATGTCAGATTCAATGTCAGACGGGGGATTGAGTTTCCCTGATTCGGGTATTTTCTCAATTTCTAGAATGTCGTTACCTGCCGGCAGAATGTTTTTCACGTGCCCGATGCATTGTCCTGTGGTGTGGTGGTAGACCTGTAGTCCGATCAAGTCGGCGACATGAAATTCTCCATCGTCGAGAGGGGGGCGATCGCTCTCTGGAACCCATAAGCGAGCATTTCGTAGCGTTTCTGCTTGGTCTCGATGGTTAATGCCGTCGAGGGTGATGACATAGAGTCCTTTTCCTTCTAAAAATCGCCCTGTTGTTACCGTGACTGATTCAACATCGTGGCTGCCTTCTCTCAATAACCATCGTTCTCCGGGGTTTAGAAATCGCTCAGGAAAATCGGTGGTGGGATACACTCGCATTTCCCCTCGGAGTCCTTGGGGAGCAACAATCTTTCCAATTTCTAGCCAATTGTCTGAGTCGAACATAATTTAGTGTGTTGATTGGGAGGCGTTGCCATCCAGTGTGTGGATTTAGTCTCACAAGAGAGACTCCACTGTAAGCAGTTTAGTCGTGGAGGGCAGTACGGATACGCGACCTCGGGGTGACGGTTGTTAAATCAGGTGTGAATTAATTCTTCTCATCTGCATGTTAGAACGTGCGCTACACTCAGATTCTTCCATGTGAGCATGAGCAGGCTGCTCCTAAAGGTGATGTGAATCAATATCCTTTATTTGACAATCAGTACGACGTCATTGTTGTGGGTGCAGGAGCGGCAGGACTCTATGCCGCTCTTCGGCTACCTGATCATCTCAGGGTTGCGCTCATTACGAAAGACACGGTTGATAAGTCGGCGAGTGATTGGGCGCAGGGGGGGATTGCAGCGGCGATCGCCCCTGATGATTCTCCAAAGCTACATGTTGATGACACGCTCAAGGCGGGTGCCGATCTGTGTGATGTTGATGCCGTGAATTATTTGGCCACTCATGCCGGGGAATGTATTCAGTCCTTGGTGTCTCTGGGGGTGGCATTTGACCGTGTGGGAGAGACATTGGCCTTGACGCTGGAAGCAGCCCATTCGCGACGGCGGGTGCTTCATTCGGCGGATACAACCGGACGTGCCATTATTTCGACGCTGATTCAGCAAGTGATTCAACGTTCGAATGTCGATATTTTTGATTCGACCTTTGTTTTTGATGTCTGGCTTGCTGCTGATCGGCAGACCTGTCAGGGAGTGTGCCTGCTTCATCAGAATCAGCTGGCATGGATTGCGTCCCGAGCCGTTGTTTTGGCA
This sequence comes from Cyanobacteria bacterium P01_E01_bin.6, assembly GCA_039194035.1. Lineage (GTDB taxonomy): Bacteria > Cyanobacteriota > Cyanobacteriia > CAKZMO01 > CAKZMO01 > JBCCWF01. The sequence goes on from JBCCWF010000008.1 coordinate 34,282, forward strand.
ACAGGCGGCGGTGGGCAAGTTTTCTCACAAACAACGAATCCTCTTGTCAGTACCGGTGATGGCGTGGCGATCGCATGGCGAGCGGGTGCTGTTTTGCGGGATTTGGAGTTTGTTCAGTTTCATCCCACAGCCCTGACAAAAGAAGGCGCGCCTCACTTTTTGATTAGTGAAGCCGTTCGGGGAGAAGGAGCCCATTTGATTGACAATCAAGGGCACCGATTTGTGTTTGATTATCATCCAGATGGGGAGCTAGCCCCTAGAGATGTGGTTAGCCGTGCCATTTTTGATCACTTACAAACAACGGAAGGCGCTGACAATGTGAGCGACACACATGTGGGGCTTGACCTGCGCCATCTGGATGCAGAGACTGTGCGCCATCGGTTTCCAAATATCATTCAGGTTTGTCAGCATTGGGGCATCGACGTATTCAAGGAACCAGTACCGGTTGCCCCTGCTGCACATTATTGGATGGGAGGCGTTGCTGTTGATCTTGATAGTCAAAGTTCGATCTCAGGGCTTTATGCGGTTGGAGAGACGGCTAGCACGGGTGTTCATGGGGCCAATCGACTGGCGAGTAATTCACTCCTCGAGTGTCTTGTTTTTGGGGCAAAGCTGGAAACCATTACATTGGGGAATGACGTTCGGATGGGATCGTCGGTGACGCCAACGGTGCCATTGCACTGCCGTGATCTGGAGAGAGATGGAAGGGGATGTTCTGTTAGCCAACATATGCAGGTGCTAAAAACGATTCGCTCGGAATTACCAACCTTAATGTGGCAGTATGCTGGCATTCGTCGTCATGAGCAGGGATTGTCTGTGGCGATCGCCCAAGTCGACCAATGGCAAAAGAGTCTTGAAATGTTGCCTATTACAAAAGCAATGAGCACTCTTGATCCTCAACAGAGAATGTCTGTTGAGGATCAAGAGATGGTTGCACTGCTCAAGACGTGGGGAGAGACTCGCAATCTTGTGCTCATTGGAGACATGATTCTTCGGAGTGCCCGATTTCGTACAGAAAGTCGAGGGGGCCATTACCGCCAGGATTACCCGACGATCTGTTCTGATTGGGCACGGCACACACTTGTTCAGCGAGATCGGCAATGGCTCTCAGACAATTGACAACGAATGACGTAAATCTAGGGACTTGCTAGAAAATAAAGTACCA
>JBCCWF010000009.1:0-32906 GCA_039194035.1 Cyanobacteria bacterium P01_E01_bin.6
GCTAACTCACACTCTCATTGCCTGAAAAGCTTTTTGGGAAAGGGATTGACTGGTAAATGGGATAAGCAGATCAATCATCTAGATTAATTGATAGGTAAATCTATTGTCTATCGCTGCTTACTCTTAGAAAAACTAATCATTTCCGCGTTTGATGAGGCTTGTTAGGAAAAAACGCATTGCAATGAGTTTTGCCAGTCTCATTGTTGCTATGCCGTCGGTGTATTCGAGAAAGTTGCATCAAGTCACTCCGCAGGCGACTAGTTTTTTGATGAGTACGGAAATCAGGAGTTCATGTGACCTAATGTACGGCGGGCTTCAAATAATCCAATGGCGACACTCACAGACAAATTCAAGCTGCGGACATTAGCCTGCGACATGGGAATGTAAGTTGTTTTGCTGCATGCATCAAGAATATTGGCGGGTAACCCTTCTGTTTCGCATCCAAACAAAAGCCAATCATTTTCCCGATAATCAATATGCGTATAGTTTTCTGTTCCTTTGGTGCTGAACCCGATCCATCGTCCTCCTCGTTGCTGATGCATGTGCTCAAATTCAGCAATTGAGTCATACATGTGCAGTTTTACATAGGGCCAGTAATCAAGTCCTGCTCGCTTCAGGTGGCGATCGCTCACCTCAAATCCCAGCGGGCCAACCAAATGGAGTTCGGTTTGGGTTGCTGCACACGTTCTTGCAATGTTTCCGGTATTGGGAGGGATTTGGGGCTGGACGAGTACAACCTGAGGCATTATCAATACTTGAGGGCGAATGAAGATTGGGAGGCACCACATTACTGAAAAGTAATACGGTTCAGAATAAACAATTTTACTTGGCAGAAAACTTGAAAATACGTTTTAACGTCAAGAAACCAATGTCGAGAAACTCGTTCCAACCGTAACGTCGTCATTCCCTACGATGGGCTTCGCAATATGAACTATCTGATGTGAACTATCTAACGACTGGATGACACAATTCATCTTCGAGAGCTATTTCGTTTTCCAGTGTGGTTTGAATGGCTTGATGCATAATGGCTCGGCTATCGATACCCTGATCATAGAGTGACAGCCATCGCTGTGCTTCGTTTCCTTCTCGTAGGATTTTTTTAATCGGAAGTAAGAAGCAGCTAAATCCCTGGGCTTTGGCGATCGCCCACACATCTGCGTAAATGGCTTCGATCCACTCCCTGGCTAGCAGGGTTTGACCATCGTTCCAATGTCGCAGTTCTGCACCCAAACTAAGATGCGCTGCTGCATCTTCGTTTTTGTCCGTCACTTCTAGAAGATCATCCATGCGTGTGGCTGATGGAAATTGGCTCTGAGTGAGTGGATCAATCGATGGGTCTGCGAGAACTTGCATGATACGCGCTTCTAGTAACGCTGTTATCGCCAATAGGGCAACTGGATCAGTGACCAAATCACAAATTCTTAGCTCTAACCGATTCAAGCAATAAGGACGGCGATCGCCGTTGGGGCGCACAGACGACCAGAGGTGGCGAACACTCTGCATCGTTCCCAGAACAAGTTGCTCTTCTGTCCAGTGAACAAAATTTTGATGGCTATCAAATAAAGGAACATGGGCGGGTGTTTTTGGAAATACACTCCAGCGAGTCGAATGATGACCAGTGGCTTGTCCATTGAGAAAGGGAGAAGATGCACTCAATGCAAGATAAAGAGGTGCTTCGACACGAATGACTCGACAGACTCGCATGAGGTCTTCAAGGTCTTGAATTCCCACATTGATATGGATGCTGGCTGTGACGACGGTTGTCCCGTACGTGTTTTCAATGTAGTCGTGATAGGGGTTGCCTGGATCTGAACGAACGAAGCGATCGCTGCCGCTTAGGGCGAGGGTACTACCGGGAATGATGGTGTAATCACCGATTTGCTTTAAGTAAGAGCGGAGTTGTTGCCTAGGACGGACTAGTTCACACAGCAATCGCTCATATCGATAAAGGGGAGGCGTCGTGTATTCTACATTGCGGCTGTCTGGTTCTCGGACGAAGCCATCTAAATCAGCAACAATCCGATCGGATAAGCCAACAATGTCACCGTTTGATGTTCCAGTGTACATTTCGACTTCGAAGCCTTTTGTCAGTAACACGGCAGTTCCCCAGTAATTCACCATATATCTATGGAAAGGCATATCGTTTTAGGCCAGTGCTTTCCTGAAAGAACCTTTTTTTCAGGGGGCGTGGTGATGATACCCATCGCTTCATCACCACTTGAAGCATTGCCTAGCGGCTTAAATCTATCGAATAAGACAACGACATTCCCAGTATGAGAGAAAATTTTGAAATCAGGGAAAGATTATTCCAAGAAAATGGAAGTTGGCACATCGATAGCCTTAATCTTTCAACTCGTTAGCTTTCAAGATTGATAGCCGGGCGTCAGAACCTTGGAAAAAGAAGATGTTGTTAAGCACCTAAATTTATACGAGATCCAAATCTGTTACTGCGCCTAGACTGCTCGACGATACAAGCTTGGCGTATTTAGCCAGCACACCTTTTTGATAGCGAGGAACAGGAGGACTCCAATTAGTTCGGCGTTTGGCAAGTTCTTCATCAGAAACATTGACTTGCAGCAATCGAGCATCTGCATCAATGGTAATGGAGTCGCCCTCTTGGACAAGACCAATATTGCCGCCGACGGCGGCTTCGGGGGCTACATGCCCGACGACCATGCCGTAGGTTCCTCCGGAAAACCGACCATCTGTGATGAGTCCAACGGAATCCCCCAAACCTGCTCCAATAATGGCGGATGTGGGCGCTAACATCTCACGCATTCCGGGGCCACCTTTTGGCCCTTCATATCGAACAATGACGACATCTCCAGATTGAATCTTGCTATCCAAAATGGCAGCCAGGCAGGACTCCTCTGATTCAAAAACTCGAGCGGGGCCCGTAATGCTGCGATTTTTGATGCCTGTCAACTTCGCAACAGCCCCTTCGTTTGCCAAGTTGCCCTTGAGAATACCAAGGTGTCCACTTGTATATACGGGGGTATTCCAAGGCCGAATTACATCTTGATCGGTGCGGGGGGTTGTTGGAACCTCGTCTAATACCTCAGCGATGGTTTGTCCTGAGATCGTCATACAATCGCCATGCAACAGATCATGAGCCAGTAGCATTTTCATGACTTGGGGAATCCCCCCAGCCTGATGAAGATCGGTGGCGACGTAACGGCCAGAGGGCTTCAAATCACACAAAACAGGAACCCGAGCCCGAATGGTTTCAAAGTCATCCAATGTCCAGGGAACACCGGCTGAATGGGCGATCGCCAAAAAGTGTAAGACAGCATTTGTTGATCCTCCAACGGCCATAATCACTGACACGGCATTTTCAATGGATTTGCGCGTAATGATATCTCGTGGCAATCGCTGGTTTTTGATTGCATCGACTAATACATAGGCAGATTTTTCGGTGCTTTCAGCTTTTTCGGCATCTTCAGCGGCCATCGTTGAGGAATATGGCAAGCTCATACCCATCGCTTCAAAGGCTGATGACATCGTATTTGCAGTAAACATACCGCCACAGGAACCTGCCCCCGGACAAGAACGACGTTCGACCTCAATCAATTCGGTTTCATCAATTTTTCCAGCGCTGTACTGGCCTACGGCTTCAAAGGCGCTGACTACCGTCAAATCGCGTCCATTATAGTGACCAGGTTTGATAGTGCCGCCATAAACAAAGATGGCTGGAATATTCATGCGGGCGATCGCAATCATTGCCCCTGGCATGTTCTTATCACAGCCTCCAATGGCTAGTACGCCATCCATGCTCTGGGCACTGCATGCCGTTTCAATTGAGTCAGCAATGACTTCACGAGACACGAGCGAATATTTCATCCCCTCAGTACCCATGGAAATCCCATCACTAACCGTGATGGTGCCAAAGAGTTGAGGCATTGCTCCTGCCGATTTCAGTCCAGCTTCCCCACGCATGGCTAAGGCGTTGATTCCCATATTGCATGGGGTAATGGTGCTATATCCGTTGGCGATTCCAACAATTGGTTTCGTGAAATCGCTGTCACCAAATCCGACAGCACGCAGCATTGCACGATTGGGGGTTCGCTGAACTCCTTGAGTAATCGCCTGACTTCTCAAATTTTCCGGCATGGAGCGTTTCCTTTTTTGACGTGTGTGTTGAACAGCCCGACACATGGGCAGATCGATGAACAAGAACATCTAAACCTGGTCTAGGTTGAGAACTACCGTTCCCAACTTGGTTTGGGTTTATGGTCACCGAGTCTTAGAAATCTCTTATCGTCTTATCATCTCTACTTATATATGGTGTCGGTCAACAATACTGTTGAGCTTAAGATTGTCTCAAAATAATTGCTGATGCCGCGTATCCGCAATTTCACGACTGGGCGTGTAGCTATAACTGAACTTGTGGCGATCGCTGACGCCTGCATGACCTATGACACCTGCAGAAGCCATCATTGCGAGCACGTTTTCACGTGTCTCTGTTGTCGCATCCATCTTGGGCGATCGCGTTATTTTGCGCACAAGAACCACAGCGGATGCAAACTACATTACTCAGAATTGTGATGCGCTTTTGCCGCCATTAGAGCTAATACGTGCCCCAATGCTGGTTTATCTCCATTGTACGGAAACAAACACGTATCAAGAAATCGGGACTGACATGATGCGAATCGTCTCAGACCTCAACGACAATCGTCAAAAGTAAGTTTGCTAAGCCATTCATCATTGTGCACTGACTCCTCTACGTACATCCAGATCCCCGGTTTTTGTCGAAGGAGAAACTCTAGGTTCCAAATCGGATGTGGTTTAAAATCGATCGATACACTGAGTTGACGGACAAGGACTCACGATTATGGTCTGAATCCGTTGCAGCAAAAGCTTCTCAAGTTGAATACTTTTGGAAAGCAAGTGTGACATTATGTCCGCCAAACCCAAAGGAATTGGATAGTCCTACATTGACTGTCAGTTCACGACTGACATTAGGAATATAGTCCAAGTCGCAAGCTGGATCCGGGTTTTCCAAATTGATCGTGGGGGGAACTTGGTCATTGGCGATCGCCATGACGGTTGCCACCGCCTCAATTCCACCGGAGCCACCTAACAGATGACCTGTCATTGACTTTGTTGAACTGACTGCAAGGTTATACGCATGGTCGCCGATGGCCGTTTTGATTGCGGATGTTTCCGTTGAATCGTTGGCCGGAGTACTGGTACCGTGCGCATTAATATAGTTCACCTGCTCCGCTACTAGATTGGCATCTTTCAAGGCTAATTGGATGGCGCGAGCAGCCCCTGCTCCTCCTGGAACTGGGGATGTCATATGATAAGCGTCACAGGTCGTACCATAGCCAACAATTTCTCCATAAATCTTGGCTCCACGACTGAGTGCATGTTCAAGCTCTTCTAGGATGAGAATTCCGACACCTTCACCCATGACAAACCCGTCGCGATCGCTGTCGAAGGGACGAGACGCATGATCGGGGTCATCGTTGCGCATAGACATTGCTTTTGCCGCTGCGAAACCAGCCATTGCCAATGGAGTAATGGCAGCTTCAGTACCCCCACAAATCATGGCTTGGGCATACCCTCTCTGAACAATCCGGAAAGCATCTCCAATGGCATTTGAACCCGCAGCACAGGCAGTAACTGTGCAGGAACTTGGGCCTTTGGCTCCTGTATGTATTGCAGTCAGACCTGCTGCCATGTTGGCAATCATAGTCGGCACGGTAAACGGGCTACACCGGCTTGGTCCTTTCGTGTGTAGAATTCGCGCTTGGTCTTCCATGACCTGTAAGCCACCAACACCGGTGCCAATCAGAACTCCAATTTGCTCAGCGTTCAAATCGGTAATCTCAAGGCTTGCATCAATCAAGGCTTGCTTGCCCGCAGCAACGGCAAATTGGGCAAATCTATCCATTCGTTTAGCGTCCTTGCGATCCATGAAATCAAGCGGATCAAACCCCTTAACTTCTCCGGCAATGCGGCACGCATGTTGAGATGCGTCAAAAAGGGTGATTAAACCAATCCCACTGCGTCCTTGGAGTAAACCATCCCAATACTCTGCAAGGGTATTTCCAAGAGGGGTGATTGAGCTAAGCCCTGTAACAACAACTCGCTTGTTGGCGGCATCTGAATGTGTCATGACTCAAGATTGAAGACTCTGGTAACGGTAGCAAGCGCCCAAGGGTAATGAAAATAAACATTGCCGAACTGAGACGCAAGCTACGACATATATATTGAGAAGCATTGGGGATGCAAAATCATCTCCAATACGCTATGGGAATTTTGTTGCTAGGCAGCTTTGTCAACAATGTAGTCAACTGCAGACTGAACCGTTGCAATTTCTTCTGCAGCTTCATCGGGTATTTCGATATCAAACTCTTCTTCGAGAGCCATAACTAGCTCAACGGTATCTAGTGAATCTGCGCCTAAATCATTCGCAAAACTTGCTTCTGCCTTGACTTCTGCCTCGTCAACACCAAGTTGTTCACAAACAATCTTTTGAACTTTCTGAAAAATCTCGTCTTGGCTCATACCCTTCCTTCCAATGACTAACATGATATGACAGCAACATGCACGCATCCCCAAGTCAACTCAACCTTGGACTCTACAGTAGTGAACTTGACACAGCAAACCGTGGCAACGAGCACACTGACTTAGCCTAAGCGGGGTAACCTGGAATTAAATACAATACATTTCCGATAACGAAACCTGTAATGCAGCCCCAGGCAAACGGGCATTTCTACATAGTATCTGAAAGCGGCGCTTGGTTCGCAGCTTTCCCTTATGAAGTTGTTCATCGCAAACATTTTCTCTGCACTAAAAACTAAAAATTCAATTTCTTCCATCCGTCCTATGGTTCCAATTCTGCGAAAGTTCCTGTAGTGCTGTATTTTTCACCGTTTAGGCTGCTATACCCAATCGTGTCACTGCTGCGATGCTGTCAACTGTGATGGTTTTGCTGAGATCTGATGCACTGAACACCAGGAGGTGAAGAAGTGATGGAGTAAATGAGAATTATTTGGCTGGGGTCATGCGGCGATCGCCGCCTAGACACAGCAACCAAATCACTACAATGGCCCAATGCAATGTAACAGGGGGCCAGAGAGAACCACTTTGGAGATAGGTAAGTGTGCAGACAATCCCTAATAGTCCAGCTAGGGTTAAAAATACACCGTTAAAGAAGGTTTCTCGTCGTGAGGTGAGGACTAGAAGTGCATTGAGCGGATGAGCAAGAATAAAAATAATCAAGCTCCCGATGCTCCATAGGGCGATCGCCTCTAATGATGCCTGTGAAGTTGGATGGGGAAGAGGCAGCGCTCGAAAGAGAACTTCTTCAATGATGGATGGAAATATTAGTGCAACAAGCATATTGATGAGGATACTTTTCCATGAGGTAACCCACTCGATGCGAAGGAATCCCGTCAAAAATCCCACCGGAAAGGCGATCGCTCCATAAATGATAAGCAATAGTAGACATACGAGCCAATCTTGTATGGAGGGAATTGTTGTGATTGCACGAATCAGGCGATCGCTCAATACAGTCCAGATGTACATCGTTGGTTCTGGAATGACGTTTTCTTGGAATTATTAGGATCAAACCCAAACCATATTGGTACCTGCCGTTTTCTCGCAGGGAAAACGACAGGTACCAACCTAGACGAGGTTTATCAACATTATCTGTATGAGTGACAGGAGTCGCCATGGTGTGGCTCCTGTCGTTTCGGAAGGCAATGCCTTCAGCATTTGAGAAGAATGGAAATCTCGAATGGTTCTAACGTTTCAGGCAGAGCAATCGTAGCATTCTGTGGGCGATCGCTCGACAACAGAACGCTCCAGTTATCATGATCGATGCGCTTATCAAAGGTTAGAGGTTTCTCATAGGAGAAATTTATCAGTACAAGAACCGTTTCATTCTCTGTTTGCCTCAGATATGCCAAATGCTCATGGGGATAGTGAATCAGGGATTTCCATCGGCCTTCGCGTAATGCTGCTGTTTTCTTGCGGAGCTTAATGAGGGCGCGATAAAAGTTGAGAATCGATGTCTCATCCTTTAGCTCAGCTTCTACATTCACGTCGCAATAATTGTCATGTACGGGGAGCCATGGCTCTGCAGATTTACCAAAACTAAATCCAGCATTTGCTGTATCGTCCCACTGCATAGGGGTGCGGGTTCCATCTCGGGGAGGAGGAACTTCTCCTGTTTCACTCAATACAATGGCTTTGTCTCGGAGCTTTTCAGGTGGAATAGTTTGGTTGTCTACCATACCAAGCTCTTGTCCGTAGTAGAGTACTGGCGTTCCTCTTACGGTCATTAGAAGCGTTGCTGCTGCTTTGGCGATCGCCTTTGTATCGACACACAAACTGCATTCCACCCATCGAGAAAGGTGTCGAGGAATATCGTGATTATCTAGAAAATAGGTTGGCCATGCGGTATCAGGGGTAATCAGCTCCTTTTTTTCTATTTCGCGTTGCAAATAGCCCGGATACCAGGGGCTAAAGGGAAACTCGAATGCAAAGGGAAGATGGAGTTCATTATTGTCTACTCCATAAAAAATAGTGGAATCGTAGAGGCGACTGTCAATAAACGTTTCACCGATCAAAACCCGATCATCATAGTCAGCTAAGACGGCTCGAATTTCTTGAATGATTGCGTGATTCTCAGGCAAGTTTTTGTCATAGAGATGATGAAAGTTGTTGTAAGCATTCTTGTCTGAGGCCCCAAATTTCATTGGATTGTCGCGGAAGAATTCATCCTTGCTGTAGACGCTAGAGGCATCAAGCCGGAACCCATCTACTCCCCGATCAAGCCAAAACCGAATCATTTGGTAAATTGCCTCTTTAACCTGAGGATTTCGCCAATTCAGATCCGGCTGATTTTCATTGAACGTATGGAAATAATATTGCTTGCGCTGTTCACAATAACTCCATCCAGTTCCTCCAAAATATGAAAGCCAGTTATTGGGAACACCGCCACCAGGATAGGGATCAAGCCACAAATACCAATCCCGTTTCGGGTTGTCGATACTCGAACTCGACTCAATAAACCAAGGATGCTGGTTAGACGTGTGGTTGATAACTAAGTCTAAGATGATCTTGATGCCGCGCTGATGAGCTTCGTGGAGCAACTCATCAAAATCAGCCAATGTCCCAAAGTGAGGACAAATATCAATGTAATCGCTGACATCATAGCCGTTGTCGATCATGGGGGATTTATTGATGGGCGATAGCCAAATCGCATCAATGCCCAAGGACGTCAAGCTATCTGGATTCCCATCATTGAGATAGTCCAGCCGCTGGGTAATCCCCTTCAAATCCCCCACACCATCGCCATTTTCATCTGAGAATGTTAGAGGATAAATTTGATAGATCACCCCCATCTCCCACCATCGATTAGATTGATGGGGATGATGAGATGTTTGATGGTTCATAGCGCCTCGAAACCCGGTAATCGGATGACCGTAGATGTGTTATTTCGTAAAAGAACGCCTCGCTCACCCGAGGACATACACTCCAACAGAATGAAAACTCATGAAACCACCATCCGGTGAATGTCACGTGAAGGAGCAACGAAAATTAAACAACAGCCATACTGGTCGCGTTTGATCGGACGTTCACAGTAACAGAGAGTCATGTTTTGAGGCGACGACGTAATCCTCTGAGGTGAATGGAACGACTGGCAATGGTGACGTCGTTCTCCTCAAATTTGACAAATACTTTGCCAGACAGAAGCTGTCGAATGGGCGATCGCTTATATACCAACACTCCATCGTCATCTTCCTCTTCTTGGACATGAGAATATCCCATGTCATCAAGGACACTTTCTAGTGTTTTTTTGAACTCTTTTTTGTTCTTGAAGTCTACTGACGTCGACACAGTTCGGTTAAGGTAGCCTCCGAGGGTTCCTGCAAACAAGCCCAATAAAAGCCCAAGCTGCTGCGGTATCCCTGTAGACACACCGAGACCGAGTCCTTTCGATGCGACGATGGTCGCAACCAATGTTGTCGTTACGAAATAGTAGAGAAATGTTGAGACAAAGCCTGGACCATATTCCATAGAATTGCGTTCCTTCTGCACAGTATCGACAAGCATTATTTTACGCTGACACATTAAACAGCTCGTAGATCTTGCGACAGAACCGACGAAATTTCTCTTGAACGTCGGGATCTGGAGCATTTTCTCCTTCTATATTCCAGTCATGAACCGTTGACAATTGCCACTGTTTTCCTCGATGGTCAAAGCCAGCAAGTTCGACACCGATGGCTCGATGAATTTGAGCAAGTTGATCGGTGTGAAACCGAATCTGCACCAAAATGCTGCGGCTCTGAAAACGACGGCTGTAGCCTGGAAAGTGAAACCCAATATCAATCGAGTCAGGGTCAACAAGCTCTAATGTGTCTTGGTCGTTGGCCCACGGTTTCAAATCTGCCTTAGCATCTGGAAACTCGTCTTTGAACTGATTGACAACTGATGCGATTTTGCTTGCGGTATCGACACTTTTGGCTTTTTCAGCAGCATTCACGTAACAGTCTCCTAAAGCTGTTTGGATAGAGCTTATCGTAAAGACAAGGGTTAAAGAATTTTCAATAGTCTAAGGTTGATATGACCCAAGCTAGATTTCGCTTATTCTAAATCAGTTTTTAAGCAGATGTCGGTAACAGCAATTCGTTTTGATCGCAGCCATAGTCGTTGAAACGTGAGTATCCACGGCGATATCAGCAAAAACTACTCGATGCTGACGCCAAATGGACTTGATATACTTCCAACTGCCAGGGCATCATCAGCCTTTTAAAGCTTGTCTAGGTTGGGAGCTATCGTTTTCCCGCCAAGAAAACGATAGCTCCCAATTATGGTTTGGGTTTAGCTGGGGATGTCCTTTTTATCAGGAGGTTCACAATTGTGGGGTTCGCTTACAATCAAGCACATAATTTGAAAGCCCCTTCATGAACTAAATTTTGATCGAGATTCTCGCAATGTCGACGCGCTCATCTTTTCTCTTGTCAACAGATGCTCTAACGACTCGCAGTAATGCCATCTAAGTCACTGAAGGCCACCGTTACGTTGGCAGCGGTTCAGGTTGAGGATGCACTTGTATTTCTCTCTGACCGATATATCAAAGCCACAAAAACGACATGTCGGACGGTTCAAACTCCGACTGATTATTGTTGGGTAGATTTGTGTCAACCCTTGATTGAGGGATGGATGGAACAAAAGGTTAGCTATGCAAAAGGCAAAATCACGCTGATTTTTAGATCAGGACAATTGTCTGATGAAGCTGACATGATCATTTACGCACCCATGAGGGGCGATCGATTTCTCTATACAAAGCCTCGAACGTCACAATCAGCGACTGATCAGCTTTCGCTGGCTTTGGACTCAATGCCTGAATCACAGGTAACCGGGGATATGGATGATTCAGCCAAACTATCGGCTCATTCATTCCAACACCTTCTTGCTCGGCAATCTGCCATTGAGGAGAAACTAGCTCAGTTCTTAGCATCTCAACCGACTCAATCGACAGAGTTTTCCTCTTCTGCAGAGGACAATGAAACAGAATATTCGTCAGCAGATGAGAGTGACTCGACTAGTGCAGAAACCTTTGATAGTTTTGCTAAAAACCTTAGAAAACAGCTAATTCAACAGATTCGTGACACTCTTGCAGCTGCGCTTCAACCTTTGCAGCAGGATTTATCGGATCTTCGAGAGCAAATGCTTGAGTTGGCAGAGAGAACCGACGAACTCGAAGAATTTAATCTGGATGATGAGATACCTATTCCTCAATCTCGTCAAGAGTGGCAAGAGCGTATTGACCAGACATGGGGCACTGTAGGGGACTATGAACGATACAATGCATCTTACCGAGATGCAAATGCTGAGAGTCCATTGTACGAAACGCCGGATTGGGTTGCGTTGTGTGAATTAGATTGGGCAAGAGAACTATGTCCTTCGTTGGGGACGTTATATGCTCTCATCCATAGCTCAGAAGGCATTGGATATGAAGGTGCGGATATTCTCCAACAGTTTGGACAGCATATTGACTCAAAAACTGGGGATTCATATTACATCTATCGCTACAGCGGATTCAGTGCATTTGAGGCGTTTCAACAAATTATCAATAGTCCTGACCATTCTTGGTTGCCTGAGTTGGTGACATTGTGGAGGCGGCTCGGTTCCTCAGAACATGAAATCTTTCAAATGTTTGGCTGGGAAGATGAGGCGATCGCCGCGCTCAAATCGATTGCAACTCAACGGCAGGTGAATCAACGGTCAGGGTATTCATGGGACTATCGACAAACGCAACAGTCGTCTTCTCAATATGGGGTTCTTAAGGAGTATCGAGCCATCCTAAATCTTGGCCCCTTTACGCCCATCACCCTTGAAGGAGTCAAGCGTGCCTATCGACAGGCAATGAAAGCTGCTCATCCAGATTCTGGTGGAAGTACAGAATATGCTCAGCGTGTTAATGAAGCCTATGAAGCTGTGATGCGTCACTATTTTCCAGAAGCAACTTGATGGAATCTGAGGCTTGTATTTTAAGGAGGGATTCTTCCTGGCTTAAGTTACGAGCCGAATCTGAAACCATTCCAAGAGATTGCTCTAAAGAAAAAGTTCGTATTATTCGTATTATTTTTATAAGTACCTGGACGTAATTAAAGCCAAAAGCCCAAATCCTGTGCCGCTCGCTGCGTGGGCGGCACAGGATTTGGAAGAATACGTTTAATTATGGCCATCTACTTATAGCCCACGTTATTAGTACCTGGACGTAGTGAAAGTCAAAGTCAAAATCCTGTGTCGCCTGCTGAGAGAGCGATACAGGATTTTTGAAGATACGTTTAATGATGGCTATACGTAAAGGCATCGGTAAACAGGATTATGCAAATTTATCCGAATTTTTGAGTCGGATAATCTGACGACGCATTGATGCTGATGCTGATGTTTCCGGCACTTCATCTGCCCGAACTTCTACTTCATGAGATTCCAGATATTCATCTGTGCCGCAGGCTAGGGCATCTAACAAAATCTCGAGTAGATGTTCACGATTATTCAAAACCCATTTTTCTTCAATCATCGTGAACTTTACGCGAAGCTCACAATCATAGATTCCAACGTCAGGCCTTGATGGTTGATCTCTTAAAGAACTCGATGTCATGGTAGTTTTCAGCAAAAGTAAGCTTATGGACAAGACCCTGTCGCCCCGAAAGACATACTCAGCGACAGGATAATTTGCTTTTCAATAGTCGTAAAGTAGCCTGGGCAGTCTAATTTATTCGCTGCTTCTCATACAATTAGATTCCCCAAAAACTATCAAACAATCACAGCCAAATTTAATTTTTACTGAACATTGATTAAAAGGCTTCAACCAACATTAGATTCATAAACGTCTCTGCTTAACTAAGCGCTTTAGATCGTTGACTAACGGATAGTCTCATAGTTTGATCTTCCAATATTTCTAGCGATAATCCTATAAAGTCTTGATGAGGAAGAGCAAAGTATTAATAATGTTCTGATGCAGTACATCAAACGAACCTGTGCGAGGTGTCAGTATTTCCCACTGATAGTTGATAGCTTTTAGGTGATTAATGTATCAATCATTATTCCAGGGATATACTCAGGCACTTTGAGTAACAGACTTTTCGCTACAACCGTCTAAAACAGTTACTGAAGTAGAGATGGATGAATATCAAAGCGAATGTGATTCAAAGGATGACCGATTTATTTGTAAAAGTTACAGCTATCGATGAAAGGGATAACTTCATGGAGAGAGAACATCCTCCAATTCAGTTCTAGTTTTCTACACACCAAATCTTTACACCAAAAAATAATATGCTGAGCACACGTAGAATTTCCTTTCATGTGGCTCTAATATTTTATGGCTTAGGGTATGAGAAATCTTAAATTTCTATGAGAAACTCAGTGCTCTAAGGTTAATGTTTATCGTTCATTTTGTTCGGTGACGATACGCAATGAAGCATTGAAATACGGACGTAGAAAAACATATAAAATACGATCTCAAGAAAATTTCCTACGTGTTTTTAGTGGGTTTTAATCTATTTTGTGTAGCAAATAAGACGGGGTTGAAAACTTCGAAGTTGATTTTAGCTGCGGGGCTTCAGCTCTGGCGACTCCAAATGTATTCAATCTACATTCCAAGAATTCGGAAGAGGAGCCATTGAGTGATTTGGTTCTCATTGAAATTATCGTCGCTGACTAGGATGAGACTTTTGGAGCCGTCGGATAACCTTGGGCCGAGGGTCATGCCTTCCAGGTTGTCCAGGTCAATATCAAGGTCGAGCAGGTCAAGCTCTAGTTGTTTGTAGACAGGTTGAATTGTATTGACATTCGTATCAAAACGGTTGATTTGAGACGTGTCGGTAGCGTTGGCGATCGCCACCTGGAAAATCTTGGCTCCAAAACCCATCACGCCAAAAGAGCGTTCGAGGCTCAGAAAATGTCCGGCCTGATCGATGGATAATAATTCAGCAAGACCATTATTGACAGCCCCAAAAGGTTTGGGTTCGATCGGATACAGGTGTTCAGCGATGAGAGTGGATTGAGAGTCGCTCACAACATAGTGTGCAATCCGTCCTGGCATGAATGAGGCGGGCGACGACGTGTCAGGTTCGAGGGTATCACCATCAGTCGGGTCTTCCGGTAGATCTTGCTGCAATGGTTCTTCTAATCCAGCGAAGACTCGAAAGGGTTCGATACGTCCGACTCCTGTGCCTGCTGCACTCAACGTTAGTGCTTCAAAGCCTCGATTGTCCTGAATGCCCGAAGGAGCCCCTTCTATTGTTTGAGGGACGTAGCGTTCAGGAATGGGTAAGGATCGAAGTCGTTTGCCGGTGGCAATATCAAACTCATCAATAAACGGAGCAATTCCGTCGCGGGCGACGCCTTCACTAGAGATGATAACCGTTTGCTGAGGGGAGATCGCTAAGCCTTCTGGATCGACCGTGCCTGCGAGCAATCGTTCACTGAATTCATCGCGAAGCACCGTAACGCTATCGATCGCTACAGTGTCAATCTGGGGCTGATCAGGGTTTGTTTGATCCACCACCATCTGCATGGTGTAGAAACGGGAAGGCGCACCACTGCCTCGATCGTCAGAGAGAACATAGATGCGATCGCCCGTTGGATCGTAGGCGATCGCCGACAGTCCTCCCATCGGCATGTCTGCGAACGTCTGTTTGGGCATCTGAAACTCGTCGAGATATTCCAGCGATACATCAAGGTAGAGCCGATTTTCGGCATTGACCTGAGGAATGGCGCAGGCTGATGTTGTTAGTCCAAGGAAGAGGAGGGCGATCGCCCAATAGAGTCCTCGCGACATCAGTGTTCTTGCTCGCTTCATGACTATTCCCCAATTCATTCGTTTATTTTCCACATTGACATGAATCCCCGGTAGCACTGGTATTTTACATCTGGTAAATGGGTAAGCTGTTAGCGATCTAAATGACGTGGTTGTCCCCCGTCGGAGTCAGGGGACAACCAGCAAAATACGCAAAATAGGTGAGTTTTAGCTTAGGGTATGGAAGAGACTGTTCCGTTCAATTCCCTTGTTCTCTTGTATTGATTGATATCGATGTCTCATTCGACACGTGATCGCAATGCTTTCTGGAAATATCGTCTTTGCTTAGGGATTAGCTTGGGACTTCTCGTCCCAGCAGGATATCTGGTGCGATTCGCTGGCCCAGGTCCAGAGTGGCTGAACGATGCATTGGGAACCTTTGCCTACGAAGTATTTTGGATTGCCCTGGTCGCATTGGTATTTCCTCGATGGATTCCTCGATGGATAGCGGTTGGTGTGTTTGTCGCGACCTGTGGAATCGAATTTTTGCAGCTTCTGCAATCACCCTTTTGGCAAGCTGCACGAAGTACGTTCGTGGGGCGACTTGTTTTGGGAAATACCTTCACCTGGGCAGATTTCCCGGCCTATGCGCTCGGGAGTGCGTTGGGATGGGGATGGGTTTGTGGCATCAGTCGGCTGACTGGGCGATCGCCCGTCCACATTTGGCGCTAGAATACGCGATGTCCTTGGCATTCGGAAAGGCCATTACTATGAAAACGCGTTGTGCCTGGGTCAAAGAACAATCTGCTGAAGTTGACTACCATGACTGCGAATGGGGTGTCCCTCTCCATGATGAGCAGCGACTATTTGAATTTCTCATTTTGGAAGGGGCACAAGCCGGATTGAGTTGGTCAACCATTCTCAACAAACGCGAGTCTTATCGACTTGCCTACGAGCAGTTTGATCCAACCATCGTGGCTCGGTTTGATGAGGCAAAACAGGCTGAGCTTCTACAAAATCCTGGCATTGTGCGAAATCGTCTCAAAGTTGGAGCCTCGGTGCTTAATGCCCAAGCATTTCTCAGAATCCAGGAGGAATTTGGCAGCTTTGATGCCTATGTGTGGCGGTTTGTGGATGGAGTACCCGTTCAAAATGCGTGGCGATCGCTCGATGAGGTGCCTGCAAAGACAGCAACATCCGATGCCATGAGCAAAGACTTGAAGAAACGGGGATTCAAATTCGTCGGTTCCACCATCTGCTACGCCTTCATGCAAGCGGTGGGTATGGTGAACGACCACACGGTAGATTGCTTTCGCTATGCTGAGATCAAATCATTGGGCGAATCATGCTAACTTTTTACTCCCATCCCATCTCTGGGAATGCTCGCCGTGTCTGGATTGCGCTTCTCGAAAAACAGGTTCCGTTTGAGACGATAGGCCTCAATCTGGACGGCGATCAGTTTTCCTCTGAGTTCATGAGTGTTAACCCCCTCCAGCGGATTCCTGCGATTGTGGATGATGGGTTTCGGGTTGTTGAATCTCTCGCCATCCTCGATTATCTGGAGGCAAAATATCCCCATCCGTCGCTAATGCCATTGACGCCAGAGGCGATCGCCGCCGTACGAATGGCAGAGATGGTGACAATCAGTGACTTACAACCGATGATGACAACACTTCAGCAGCACGTCATGGGTATGCCTGTAGATGACAAAAAGCTTGCAGCAGCACAAGCCCGCATTCAGGTCGTGCTCAATTATTTAGAACATCACTTGATCGTCGGTTCCCCCTATTTCATTGGTGATGCCTTTACATTGGCTGACATTGTAGCTGGAACGATGGTGCTGGTTCTCCCGTACTTTGGAGTTGACTTAGAGGCGTATCCTAAGATTCAAACCTGGCTCAATACCTTGGCACAGCGTCCAAGCTGGCAAGCAACAGCTCCACCTGCCGATGCTCTGGAAAAGGCAAAGTCACGGGTCGAGCAAATAATGAAAGACCGGGGAGACATGTGATGCAATGTCTAGCCTCTCAACCGCAGCCACTATTGATGGTCAATCAGCTGACGAAAACCTATGGTTCTGTCAAGGCGTGCGATGGCATTTCCTTTGATCTCTATCCAGGACAAGTGCTCGGCATCATAGGAGAGTCGGGATCAGGAAAGTCAACGTTGCTGAACTGTATTGTTGGTCAGCTCTCCCTCGATTCTGGTAATGTGGTTTATTGTCCTGAGACAGGAGAAGATCTAAATTTGCAGGCGTTGGCAGAATCTCGACGACGCCTGCTGATGCGAACGGAGTGGGGGTTTGTTCAGCAAAATCCTCGGGATGGCTTAAGGATGAATGTGACCGCAGGAGCAAACATTGGCGAGCGCTTGATGAACGTGGGCGCACGACACTATGGCAACATTCGCCAAGAGGCGATGAATTGGCTTACCCAAGTAGAGATTCCGGGCGATCGCATGGATAATCTACCCACAACATTTTCGGGCGGCATGCAACAACGACTCCAACTTGCACGTGTCTTGGTGACAAAACCTCGCCTCATCCTCATGGACGAACCGACTGGAGGATTGGATGTGTCGGTGCAGGCCAAGTTACTTGATTTGATGAGATCGCTTGTTCGCACGCTCCACCTCAGCGTTATTTTGGTCACCCATGACATCGGTGTCGTGCGCTTGCTCGCCCATCGTTTGATGGTGATGCGCAATGGCCAGGTGGTGGAAGACGGTTTGACCGATCAAGTGTTGGACGATCCTCATCATCCCTACACACAGCAGCTCGTCAGTGCAACACTCGTACCTTAAGGAGAGTGAAGTTTTGCAATCACTCAGTGCGTTAGCGTTTGCACTCATTGCAGCCATCGGGAATGCCGTGTTTGCCATCGGTCAAAAGAAAGCGGTCTATTATCACGACGTCTGTATTTATTGGTGTCCTTGTTTTCAAGGAAACGTTCAATCATTTCCATTTAGGAGCACTCACGACTGCTATCATCACAGTCATTCTATTTTGGCTTGGAAATAGAGTTGGTGAGCGCTAGGCTCTGTGCCGGTTAAGCGAGTTGTAAATTGACTTTTTTGGCCAGAACAGCTTCATAGTCGCGCCCTGCCTTGTCCCAACTGAAGGTATGTTCGACGAGCGATCGCCCGTTGATGGATAAGCTAGCCCGGAGTTCTGGATCGTCGATAAGGTGGCTAATGGCTGACACATATTCATTGGGTTGATTTGCGCGAAGTGCTCTGAGCGGCACGTTTTTGCCATCAACCTCCAGTCCCTCCAGTCCGCGATCGCTTCCGACGACAGGAACCCCTGCGGCCATGGCTTCGAGTGTTTTATTTTTAATCCCAAATCCTGCTCTCAACGGAACCACACAGATGACGGCTCGATGCAGGTAGTCGGTAACGGAAGGAACTTTGCCAGTGACGGTTACCCCCTCATGGTCATCAGCTAATGCCTTCACTGCTAGCGTGGGATATGCGCCAACAATCGTCAACTGAATGGATGGGTAGCGCTCACGGAGAAGCGGCATCACTGCCGTGACAAAGAATTTTGCGGCATCGATATTGTGAGAACTATTCATCGCTCCCACAAAAACAAGTTCTTGAGTGCCTGGATCCTGCGATCGGTAGGGAAATAGCTCTAAATCCACCCCATTGGAAACGATGCTGCTGTCTAGGTTTGGGCAAAGTTGGATAAGTGCATCCTGATCGTCAGAGGTGGTGACCACGACATGACTAAACTGCTGCTGATACCGCTGCTCATATCGTTTCACCGTGGATAAATAGAGGCGATCGCGCATCGCATAGTCTGACGCATCCATCTGGAGATGATTCAACATCCAGTTATAAATCAGGCTGTGGATATTTAGAATCGTTCGTACGGATGTCTTATAGCTAGGCCGAATATATACGGCGTTGACGCTGTGTTCACAGGTAATGACGTCAACCGCCCCCATATTCACCTGGTCATCAATCCACTGCTGCATTTGGGGAGAGTAGCGATGTAATACATTAGGTGGCGTGCCAGATGCAGTTGCGGTCACAAACCGATTCAATTTTCCCAACGTTACCCAAGGGCCAGATTGGGTGCTGATGTCAGCCGCCAATTCAAAAACGTTGAGGTGGGTGACGTACTGCTTCAATTGTTCAATATCATCATCACTGACATCTGTATGACGTTGGGTAACAAGCGTGACCTCATGGGTCATGTGCAGATACTTCAGCAAGTTGAAGGTTCGAATCTCCGTCCCGCCACGACTGGGTGGATAAGGGAATGTGGAGGAAATCATTAATATCCGCATATCAATTTTCTAGGTGGGACGTACTGCTTGAGCATTGAACGTTTTGAGATGTCTAATGTGAGTCACATTGATGCCAGATTGAGCATTGGTGTGAATGACTTAATGCTTAATCTACGGTGAGTCAATTCGACAGACAAACGATCAAACTATCACCATCCCGCAGATTGAGGTGCGTCATGTTCGGTGAACATAGTACACGTATGCTGCATTTATCTACTATGGATAGGTGCTAGCAATAAAGCTCGCTTCAGTATTCCCAAGAGATCGTATTCAAGAACGCAATACGGTCTTCACGTAGATTCTCAGTAGGTGGTCACAATGAACGATAAAACCCATAAAACTCTGCGCTGCCCGCTCAGCGGGCGACGCAGAGTTTTAAATTTGTTTTTTAATTGTGCCGAGGTACTGAATGAATAGGGATGCAAAGGCCCATATCGATTCTTTTGAATCAATATGGCGTTACGATGTCAGTCCACGGGCGGCCTAGGAGAAAGGCCTCAGATTGTAAACCGCTTGCAGAAGTCTGCTAAGGAGTCGTCATCGACAACTTGTGCAAAGACTTTATCGGATGATTCAGACTTCTCGTCATTCGGTTTGTTCGCAGAATCCGATGGGGGCAATCCATGACCATTCTCGGTTTCTGTAACAACATTATTTTTTTCCGGAAACCCTAAGAAGAGATCATTTTGGTGGCGAAGTTGTTCAGATGCCCCATTCTCAAGACGGTCATGGCTAGGCTGAGACGCGCCTGTTGCTAACTCGGGACTATTAGATGGAGTCAACTGTCCATTTTCCTTCGGTAATCGGAGAATATCTTGTTCTGACAGTAAGCTTGAATCATTGACTTCGACTTCATTGTTAATGACACTGTAAAAGTCTCTAAGCGTCTGAGTTCCAATTTGCTGAGCGTCTGAGTCCTGGTTAGGACTCGTCAATGCTTCATTAGGAAGAGAGGTCGTTTCCTTCACGTCGGGAGATGGCGTCTTGGTGATTCCAAAGTTGGCAAAGAAACTATCCCAATTTTCAGAATTAATCGCTTGTTCGATCGAAGGTTGTTCTTCTGGGTCATTAAGAGGTGTGCTTGGCTGGATCTCTGGATGTGATGTTATCGGATTGGAGGTTGTGGCTTCGTCCCACACATCAAATAACTCATCGAGTTCATTTGTTAGTGCATGACTAGAGTCTGGAGCATTGACATCTTCTGGAGGGCCTAAGTAAATGACAGTATTACTGTTATCTTGCATTGCTGGAGCATCCAGCTCATTTGGGAGTCCTGAGGCGATCGCCTCAGCATCATCGATCATCTCAAGATGATCGACGGCCTCAGCGGTACGGAAGGACTCAATCTCATCCATCCCACTCAGATCATTCATCAAATGAATATCATCCGATGCATCGGCCCTGTTTAGTTCTGGTATGTCATCGGCATTTTCTGCTTCATGCATATACCAAGCAATGGATTCTATCGACTGATCTGTGATATCCGGAACAAGCTCGGTACTCTGGAGCGCTCCAAATTCTTGAGTATACGTACCTTCTGGGTCAATCGGGGCATTTTGTTCTTGAGTGAACGTGCTTTCTGGGTCAATCGAGGCATTTTGTTCTTGAGTGAACGTGCTTTCTGGATCAATCGGGGTATTTTGTCCTTGAGTGAACGTGCTTTCTGGATCAATGTGTACATCTTGATGATCATGTACATCTTGATGATTCAAGAACACATCGCGCTCTGCCTCAAATTCTGTGTTATCACCATGTTCCCAAACGATAGAGTCTACTGAGTGATCGACAAAATCTAGAGGAGAATCAGCCTCATAATCGCGATGCGTGTTCGTTTCGGATTCGACATCTTCAAATAGTTCCATTGCAGTGAACCGATCGAATGCTGAGTCAGCGCGTTCGAACTCCGATAATTCTGAATACCGATCGAATGCTGAGTCAGCGCGTTCGAATTCCGATAATTCTGAATTTAGTGTTTCTATGTTGGGGACACTTGATTCAAATTCGTCTGGTTCAAATGTTTCCAAGTCCGCCAGTCTTGCATCCTCAGCGTTGAACGTATTGTCAACTTCATTTGTCAATAATTCATGGTGAGGTGTTGACGTATCAAATGCAAAATCTTCAAACTCAGAATTCTTAAATTCAGGATCTTCAAACGCTAGCAAATCTGACGTCTGCTCGTCTGTTTCGGCTTTACCTAGATTTCCAAACAAATCAATAGAATCATCTACCTCAGAATCATCTACCTCAGAATCATCTGAACTAAAGGTATCGTCAGATTCATCACTTAGATACCCTTCCTTAAGGGTTACCGTCTCGTCAGAATTGAGTATGTTTTCTGGAGGGATATTAGGTGTCAGTTCAAAATCCATTGCGTGCTCGAAGAGCGCATCGTCGCTGTTGGCAATGGTCGGTTCCATGAACGTTGGGTTCAGCTCAATACCATTCTCATCTGGTTCTGAAACAACTGCTTCCAGAGATTGCTCTGTCAGGCGTTCCTCGATCCAAATTTGTTCTGCATTGTCCTGCTCTGAATCAATCTGCTCTTCATGGCCTTGTGCCTGATGACGTTGTTCCTCATAAATTACCTGTTCTGTTTCAGCCATGTCCAGACGAGGCTGAGTATCGATAGATGATGCGTTCAGTAATATGTCGGAAGATGAGTCTGAGTGTTCAGCGTGGGAGATATCGTGTGCCTGCTGTACCTTAGCCAGAGTTTCGTGTGCTTTTTGTGCGTTAACGTTACTTCCCTGGGCAGCAAACAAGTGTGCCGCTTGTTCAAGATCGGCGATCGCCTCAGCATAGTGACCCATCGTTCGATACACCATTGCCCGCTGATAGAGCACGACCGGTGCTTCTGGGGCATTGGCGAGTGCTTCGGTGTAATCGGCGATCGCCCCATCATAGTCTTCGAGTTTTTGGCTAGCTGCTCCTCGATAGAAGAATGCGATGGCTGATTCAGGATTTGACTGAATGGCAAGGCTAAAGTCGGCGATCGCACCATATTGATCGCCCTTTTCAGACTGAAGATATCCTCGGTTGCAATAAGCTGAACATTGATTTGGATTCAGGTTGATTGATTGGGTTAGGTCTTCTAACGCAAGTTCAATATTCTTTTGTTCGTAGCGAATAATGCCGCGCAGGTTGTAGACAGCAGGGTCATCTGATGTACTTGAGAGAATGGTATCTAAATCGGCGATCGCTCCTGCTTTATCACCCAAGTCGTAGCGAGTAACCGCACGATTCCAATAGGATTCGATGTCATGAACCGGTGGATCAACCTCATCGAACCGTTGAATGAGGTGTTGAATAACTTGCTCATCTGTGGTTCTAAGCTTCAGTTCAGCGTCCTGTAAAAACGTTTGAGTTCTGAGGCGCGCATCAAGACCCAGCACAGCAAAGGATTCGTCAGAGATGAGGTAATTTTCTGCCGTTCCCAGAATTTTGAATTGAAAATTGTTGGGGTAATAGCGCTTAATCGCTAATAATCGCTTCAACGTTCCCTGGAGTGCCCCTTGAGACAAGGGATTAATCGACCATCGGCGGTTAATCACACTGAGGAATCGATCACCGAGGCGATCGCTCACATGGCACCACCCAATATCTAACTGGCGTTGTTGCTTGAGAAATCCTTCAAATTGGCGTAGAAGATCGCCATTGAGTTCCGTGTGAGATGACCATGGCCAAATTAAAATTAGTCGTTCTTGAGTGGATTCAAGCGCATCACTCAATGCCTTGCGACTGCCAGGCATGATCGGATCTGCTTCAGAGTCGGTATTAGCAGATAGATCGAAAACCAAATCATAGGGAAGCGATGGCGATCGCTCGGCAATCATTGCTTGTAAATGCTCGACCTCACTCCGAAGCACTTCTTCAATCGTAGACTTCAGTTCTGGTGAATGATACAGCGTACGGAGCTGACGGTTAATAGCACGGATTTCTCTCGTAAATGATTCTTCGAGTTGCGATCGCAGCTGCGGTACATCAGGCAATGCCTGCAAGCGCTTATTTACTTTTTGCACATCTCGGCGCAGAGACTCTCCCGCCTGAATCTGATTTGTTTGCTGTTGCTGAACAATACGGAGATCGGTAACAAGCGCATTCAGGTCTCGCTTCGGCACTAAATCAGCAACAACCCGCACTAATTCACCAACTTCTCGCTTGATCGAACTGGCATCGACTTGAGGAGGCAACGCTTTTAGCTGGCGGCTCAGTTGGTTAACTTGATCCTGCAAATTTGTCAGGGTGTGATTACTAAACTCATTTAGCGTTTTAACCGTTGTTTCAATTTGAGTCGTACTCTCTGTGACTTTCGCAATTGATTGATCGATTTCTTCGGCGCGCTCATTGGTCACCATGTTGCGGAGAGATAACGTGACCCCATTTAATGAGTTATACAACTCTGCATACTGAAGCTGGAGCTGAGTAATGTCCTCGCGAGCTTCGCCTATATTTTGCTGATCGAGCACGTTCAATCGATTCTCGACATCACGCTTGACATTGTTAATGTAAGCGTAAGTCTTCTTCATCTTTTCTCGAGTATGTCGCAGAATCGACTGACGAACATCGCCAACCATTTCAGGCGTCGGCATGTTTTGAATTTGTTGATCGATGACTTTCAGATTCTTAGAGAGCTTCTGGTCAAGGCTCGCGATGGAATCCGAAATCTTCTGATCCTGTGCTTGTTCAATGCGCCGACGATTGAGCAGGCCAATCAACAACGCGAATGAAATCGGTGCAGACGTATAGAGGATCTGTTTCGTCACAAATGACAAGCTTAGGCCAGCTCCTAAACCAAGGAGCGAGAAGTCCTCAACAAAATTGAACCAATGACGCTTTTTCAAGGCACTCTCGGGGTATTGCTAACGGTAGATTCAAAACTGACGACTGCCAGATTTTTGCTAAAGAAAGTGGCAGCTAATCACGAACTTGTAATTACTCGTCTCTACTCCGTTAGCCGAGGAGCATCAGGAAATCCTTTTTTGGGAAAATATTCACTTCCCCTTTATGAAATCTGACAATGAGTAGATGCTTTTCCCTGTTTAGATGGGCACAACAACCTCTTTAGACCATTGATGAGAGTGCTTAGAATCTTTCCTGCTCAGAGCTTGTGGATGAGTTGTTCGCCGTTCCATTGTTAAGAGAATTACGATGAGGAGTTCCTCACAATTCAGAGACAAATGGCTCTTGTAGACTTCTTTGAGTCAGGATTTAGGATGTTGAGGATAGAAAACTTATTAAAATCAAGTCCTTTTCATTGATTCGTAGAATCCACCATGGACTCGATCAGTGGGCAAGACGTTGGTTGACTACGGTAAGCCTATTTGAGGTAGAAACGTTGTGGTGAGTTGCCGTATTTGACGGTTAGCCATACGCCCCAACTGAATATGAGGCTCGTCAGGTGCAATTGGCGCGATGGCCGCTGGCGTGCCTTGTCGTAAATACGTCATTACATTGTTTGCAGCTTCCAATCCCGTGACATAGGCTTTTTCTTGAGACCAAGAGCCGTGGCGAGTGATGATCCAATCTCCACTCATGAACACATTGTCAAAGCTGGTTTCTCCCGACAACATGAATTGATAGCTGCCAGGTGCAAAGTGGCTCACCGCTTGAGAAAGACGGATGACACTCTGGTCTATAATGCGTGCTTGTTGAAATTCTGGAATGCATTGAACGAGACGTTTGTGGGCGATCGCCACCAATTCATCATCGGACATCGAGAGGAATTGATTCGCATGATAGAAGTCAACTTCAATGACGCTTCCAGCCTCGTGATGATACTCATCATGGAGCGTATTCAGGTCAAAGAAAGTCCATCCAGTGGTTGCATCAAACCCGAAGCACGCATTAGAAGGGCGAGGTACGGTAATGCGTTGATCAAACCATAGACGAATTGCTAATACATCGATTCCGCCTAGATTTCTCACGTTCCGAAATTCTTCTCGGCTACTGAGGGTTGGACTGCACTCCACGATTTTTTTCATGCCCGTCATGCCCACGGAGAAAATTACGGCATCGGCCTCAAATTGTTCATCTCCACAGACAACCGTAGAGATAGCGTTGCCTGTAGAGATGACATCAGTGACTCGGCGATGAGAAAGCACTCGCCCTCCCGCTTTTTCAATGCGCTCGATCCAAGGGCGAAAGATTTTCTCGCCAACGGTTCCCCGACACCAGACCACATCAAAATCAGGCTGGTGAGCCAGGATGAAATAAGAAAGCATCCCTAAGGTTGCCGCCGCAGAACATTGTTCTCCAGGGGCAAAAAGTCCCACCAACAGCATGGGTTCAAAGGCTTCTTTATATAATCGGGCAGACACACCAAATGATTTGAATAATTCTCGGGCAGTCATTGGGTCGTAGCGTATCCATGCGTCATGAGAATTGTCAAAATCTAGCAAGGCATACAAGAGCGGTAATGCTGAAAGGCGATCGCTCAGGGGGAGACGATAGAACTGCGTATAGAGAAATGTGCCGAGAGGTGTGGGTAACGGCGGCATGTCTTGAAAGATCGGAGACTCAACCTCTAAGCCTGCTGGGGAATATTGGGCTGACCGCGTAAAGGGCGTGAAGGGCTGAATGCCGAGTTCATTCACGAGAGAGAAAATGTTTTGGTAGGGGTACCAGAAGCCGTGGATTCCGGCCTCAACTGCTCGCCCTTGCTCGGTTTTCCAGCCAGCAACCAACCCTCCTGGATGGGCACCTGCTTCCAGGAGGGTCACCTCATACCCTTGTTTCGCGAGATGATAGGTTGCACCAAGGCCGGCCCATCCCGCCCCAACGACAACGACCTTTGGCGATCGCCCACCTGCGCCATTCTCCATCGACTGCTCCTTTTATTCTCGATTGACATCGCCCACACTTGAATAGCAGTTCTTTTTTATAAGTCAGTGTTCTTCGTAGACCAGAGAACGCATCAAATCAAGAGCTTCAAGTTTAGTCCCCTCGGACTATATACTACCGAAAAACCACTGCTGACTTGGCAATCAGCTTGAATCAAACCAGGTATTGACTCGCGAGATGAGGCCTGATGATGATTTCCATAACCAGTCACTCAATTTTTTGAGTGACCATTATCTGGTTGCCGACAGCTTCCAATTGCGCTGAGAGCATCATTCTGTTGAACCATTCCGACTCTTCTCCCTCAACTCTTCAGGCCATCGATGCCCTGCTCGACTCTTTTAGTCGATTTGGCGTTGACCTCAGCCTTGACCGTATTTTGACGCTGCTGTCGGATCTCGGCAATCCTCACCAACAGGTTCCTATCATTCACGTTGCGGGCACCAATGGAAAAGGATCCGTGTGTGCCTACTTATCATCGATGTTGACCCATGCGGGTTATCGCGTTGGACGATACACCTCACCTCACTTAGTGACCTGGACTGAACGCATTTGCATTCATGATCAGCCGATTGATCCAACGAACTTACTGACGCTGCTGACTCACATCCAGCAGATCGTCGGCTCCACCACACCGTCTCCGACTCAATTTGAGGTGTTTACTGCCGCCGCATGGCTATATTTTGCTCAGCAGTCGGTTGACATTGCTGTGATTGAAGTGGGACTGGGTGGACGGTTGGATGCAACCAATGTGTGCGATCGCCCATTAGTGAGCGTGATTACCTCCATTAGTCGAGACCACTGGCAGCGGCTTGGCCCCACTCTGGCAGATATTGCAAAGGAGAAGGCAGGTATTTTAAAAGCTGAGTGTCCAGCGGTGATTGGGCAACTACCACCCAGTGCAGAAGCTGTTGTAAAAGCACAAATTGAGGCATTGTCCTGTCTTGTCATCTGGGTGCCTCCTGCTGAAGAGATTGCTCCAGGATGTGCTCAGCTAGAAGCACTCCATTTCCCTGGGCACAACACTGCCCAGACATTAACACCTTTGTCTTCGGAGGAGGATTTAGAAAATGATGCGTGTTTATTCCCTTCCATCACCTATCCTATTCCTCTCTCTGGACAGCATCAGTTGATGAATTCAGCATTGGCGATCGCTACCGTTTTGCTCCTTCGGAACCAAGGATGGCACATCAGTGATACGGCTATTCATCAAGGGATGACTCAAACCTCGTGGGCAGGCCGAATTCAATGGACGTCGTTTCAGGGGCAGGACATCCTCATTGATGGGGCACACAATGCGGCGGCAGCAGCAGTTCTCCGTGATTATGTGGATCGCAGCGATCGCGTTTCACAATCGGTGCATTGGGTGATGGGAATGCTATCCACCAAAGATCATGCTGATATTTTCAAAGCACTGTTGCGAGAAGGCGATCGTCTGTCGTTGGTTCCAGTCCCTGGCCATAGTTCAGCGGATCCTACAGAGCTTGGGGCGATCGCCCAACAGGTTGGCCCAACGCTAGAAAACTGCCAGATCCATCCCGACTTATTTATTGCGCTTGAATATGCGGTGTCGTCAATACGCAGCGTAACCACTGAAGAATCTAAGGCTTGTTCGTCAACGATTGTGTTGTGTGGATCTCTGTATCTGATCGGCTATTTTTTCAAACAACAGCAGTTACGGGGGTAGGATTCATCGCTAGAGGCGATGAATTTTTGCTCCAGAAGGCAGCTTGCGTCGGTTGTCACTACTCAGCTGCTTTCGACGGCTGACGCTCTCGCCAGACAACAACGCCAATCCAGACCGTGACAAGGGCAAGTGCGAATACGGCAAACTGGGCTACCCATGAAATTAACTGAGGCAAAGGAATAAATTGACCCACCACGTAAGCCAGGCTAACCATTGTCGTTGCCCAGGCCAACGCTCCCGCCGTATTCCATAACAAAAACTGGGCGTAAGGCATTTTTGCTGTTCCTGCTAGCGGCCCGGCAAAAATGCGGAGCAGCGCAACGAAGCGACCTAAGAACACAGCTCTGGCAGCATTCTGAGCGAATCGCTCTCGAATTCCGATGAGCTGAGATTCGGATATCCTACACAGTTGGCCAATGCGAGTGAGCAAAGACCATCCTCCATAGAAACCAATCCAGTAACCAATATTGTCTCCAATAACTGCCCCGCAGAGAGCTGTCGCTAAAACGCCCTGATACTGTAATTCGCCACTGCCTGCTAAAAAACCACCGATGAGAGTGATGGTTTCACCTGGAAGGGGAATTCCAGCATTCTCTAGCAAAATCCCGAAAAAGACAGCAAGGTATCCATACTGATGAGCAATGTCTTGAAGCGTTTCTAAAGAAACAAATTCCATACGAGCAAAAGCCTAAATCCGTAACAACTAGTCACGTTTCGTTACTCTTCATCGTGACTTAGGCTCATGATGCTGTCAATTGTAAGCGCTGAAAACTTGCTAAGAATCGTCTGAGAGATAGACAAAAACCAGGCTTGCATTTTAATACGGGATGCTGAGGCGCGGAGCGCCCCAGCATCCCGTTAGATTTCCCGGCTTAAGTTATATAGCAGTCCGCACGTAGGTTAGGACATATATTTTTGTGGAAAGTCGCGCGGAGCGAGGCTTTCCACAAAAATATTGGTTCAACTTAAGCGCAGAGCGCTATAAGCCAAAAACCATGAATCAACCATGAATCAGAGATGGAGATGAACGACATTTGTTTCCCAACCGTCTTCGTCTACTGATTGGTCTGAATTCTAAGGTAACAACAAGACAGGTATGTCTTATGCCTTTACTAATAACCCATTGAGGAAAATATCGGCGATACCTTCTGCCATTTCCTTCATTTGTGCAGGGGATGCATCGTCTGACATAAGTGTATCTTGGCTGAATCCTGCCACCATGAACATCCCAAGAAACACCTTGGCGACTGTGCGTGGATTCATCGATCGGTAGACGCCTCGATCCATTGCTGTTTGGAAAAATGCTTCAGCAACATCCATCATTTTGTTGACGACTTCAGACTGGATGCGATCGCGCAAATCTGGATGAAATTGAGCTTCCATAAAACAAACTTTCATCATGTCAGCATTCTTATGCATGCTGAGCATCCGGCGACGCATAACTTGCTCAATCGCCTTATAGCTTCCCATCTCACTAAGCTCAGTTAGCAAATCAGTCAGCAGTTCGACCCAGCCTTGTGTCACAACATCAACAAGAATTGCTTTCTTATTTTCAAAATGCCGGAAAAGTGTGCCCTCTGCAATGCCAGAGGCATGAGCCAAATCTCGAGTTGTGGTTCCTGCATATCCTCGATGGGCAAACAGTTTTTGTGCTGCCTTTAGAATACGAGCTTGAGTCTCCACCTCAGAGGCTGAGGGGTGATGCACAGTACCCATCGCTTTATCACCAATTTTCTAGCAACACGTCTATCGGTTGATCTCATGGGGTCAGTCTAAGCAAACTGATCTCATTGAAGATGGCTCCGTAAAGACGAGTAAGGGTCCCTTCGCATAGATAGAAATCCTCAAGTTATACACCGCAATACCTTAGGAAAAATTCTTCATCACGTTGAGGTTTCTTACACGCTCTCTATTGTGTAGTGGATAAACAGAGAAAACAACTGCATTTACAGAACATAATGATAACGATTGCCCATATATAGCTGTCACTATACTGCTTAAGGCGTTTTTGTGTGAGCACTCCGCGCTCACACAAAAACGTCCATGGCTGAACTAAGGTGTCTACGGCTATATCAATAAATGACACCACCTGGCAAAGTTTACAAAGAAATGAGCCATTGAGGCCCGCGTCGCGGGCTTCAATGGCTCATTTCTTTGTTATGAATTTGCGAAGTTTGCTAAGTCATGTCAAGAACCTTGTCGATGTCAGGTTTGCATTAAAAAAACGCCCGAAGGAAGATCCACTTTTAGCAAGCAGAATTTCCTACGGACGGAAATAAGGATTAAAACTTATATGTATAGACATTCTTGACATTTGCCAGGAGTGTCAGATAGTCCCACGGATCCCTAGACAGTAACTGCTACAGGTAGCTCATCTAACTGCTCGTCTTCTTCGTCATCGAACTGAAGACTAGGAAACAGAAAATGATTTTCTTCTACGTATTGAGCTCCAAAAAGCCCTTTTTCTGCCCAGAAATACCGGTCTGTTGTGTGCTCGTTGCGCTTGACTAACAACAGAGCAGGTGGGGCAATACCTTCAGTTTTAATAAACTTTCGGGCTGCCGTAACAGGCTTATCCTTACCACTTTCAATGCTAAACTGTGGCACTTGTTCGAGAATTCTCCGTCCTTCCAGGCGGCGACGGCTTTTACGCTTACGTCTTCTAGCCAACCTCCTTACCTCCTAATACACTATGGCAGATGTAGTAATGGCTACAAAATGTGTTCAACCGTAGCGAGTATATCGATTTGAATTAAAAATTTCAACTTACTTTAATCTTTCGATACACGAATAATAATATTTTTACTGAAAAACTGAGAGAAAAAAGCCTTGCTCAGACATAGTTTCAGTGATTCTTGCTAAAGTCTCCTTGGAGATCTTTAATTTATGTTAACAATTCAGGGTGGGGTAACTTAATCTAGTGTGCTTTACGATTGAGATCCACAAATTGTTTTCGCAATGATGCCCGTTAGCCCAGAGTTCATTCAACTATGTCAAGCTCAATTCGAGATTCTGTCAGATGGGCTGGGGGCTTCGCTATGCATCGTTTACACGACAGATGAGTTGTCAGAAGGCGGAGCGGGGAAGCTCGTTCCAGTTGTTGCATGGCCTGAGCATTTAATGCCTTGGGCAGAAACTGATTTATTAGCTTGGCTTCAGAAAGGGCAATGGGTAAATAATTTTACCCCCTTGCCAGAATCATTTTCAGATCAGAAGCCGGTGGAACATCGAGCTGAGGATGATCAGGCGGCAATGAACCGTCAGTCCATGCTGAGCCAGCCGTCGGAGACTTCACCCGTTCAGTATGAATTGAACGAGCCTCGGTCACCTCTAGAATCGATTTCCAATCAAGATTCCGATCACGATAATGATGGGCCGCTACGTCGAGCGATCGCCGCTCGATATCAACAGTCTTCCAGTAATGATGTTCGCTCCATTGCTCCATTGTCTTCAGATTCCTCAATCCCTCAGCAACATCAGATAGCACTTCCCCTAGCGTATCAAGGCATGATGGTGGGATTGCTGGTGACAGAACGGCCTGACCGTTTATGGACGGAGCACGAACATCATCAAGTTGAATCCATTGCAAAAACAATTAGCATTGCAGGTGTTTTTGACCGACGAGAACGTTGGCTTAAGCATCGTCTGCATAGTCAGGCTCAGAAGCAATTGCAGACTCCTCAACATGATGTTTTTGACGATCTGATTCATCAATTTCGCAATCCGTTGACCGCTCTTCGTACATTTGGAAAGTTATTGATGCGTCGACTCCCGTCAAGTGACCGCAACTTTGGCGTGGCAGAAAGCATTGTTCGCGAAAGCGATCGCCTCCAGGAGTTGTTGCAACACTTCAAGACAGCGCTTGATCACGAGACTCCTGAGTTGGCAGATTGGAACGATCCGCATCTGTCATTACTTCAAGGAATTGTTGATGAGTCTACGGTGGATCCAAGAGATGATCAATCAGACCGGTATTCACGTGATGAGTATGTACCGTTGAACCCGAGCCATTCTTCTGAATCGCTAACGTCTGATCCGTCAGTTATTGATGTCTCGTCCAGTGCGACTTATCTTACAGGGCACGATATTGCTCCGATTCCCTGTGTGCTGTCTGAGGTACTGTCTCCCCTGATAGATGTTGCTTGGGCGATCGCTCAAGATCAAAAGGTGCACCTGAGTGTTGAATTTGCAACAGACTTACCTCCTGTATTGGCTGATACCAAGGGATTACAGGAGTTGATGAGTAATCTCATCGATAATGCGATTAAATACACTCCCTCTGGAGGAAGGGTGCTCATTCGAGTGCCCAAGCCTTCTGCTGGCAGGCAAGCAGTTATCGTTGCTGATACTGGGCTGGGCATACCTGAGGAGGATCAGGTGCATTTATTTGAGCGCCACTTTAGAGGGGTGCAGGCCACAGGAGATATTCCAGGAACGGGGCTTGGATTGGCGATCGCCCATGATTTGGTGAAAAAAATGGACGGACATATCGATGTTTTTAGTCCTGCTAGCCAATCGCCATTACTGTCAGATTGGGCAGCATCAACCGAAAATCGTCCAGGGACAGCGTTTATTGTTTGGCTTCGACAAGCAAGCGCCTGAATCGACGGAGCATTCTGGATGATTTGGGAATATTAGCAAGACTGACTTAGTAAACAACTGTAGATGTCACGTGTTGTACAGTCATATCTCCGCAATTTACCGGATGCTATTGATCGATTTGATCCATAATCATAGAAAAAATCGAGGTGTAGTGAATACTCCATGGTGATAAGTACCTGGACATAATAAAACCAAAAAACCCAATCTTGTGTCGCCC
>JBCCWF010000010.1:0-32037 GCA_039194035.1 Cyanobacteria bacterium P01_E01_bin.6
GCTTAACTTAAGGTCTCTGAAAGTCTTTCTCACAAGTAGTTACAGTTTCTTAGAAAAGCCTTGATTAGAAAACTCACTAAAGATTCTATAAAGTTTTGCATAGTTTTTCTTTTCAACCATTAAATTAAGTTGCGTGAAAGCTAGTAAGTCATCAATCCACCAAAAATCAAGGTGATTAAAAAGCTATGCAAACCAGTCCTGATTCAGTTTTCGATCCAATTGTAATCAATGCTATTAACGAAGCTCGATCAGCCGCTTTAGGGCAGACTTCATCAGTACGGCCTCCATTCCCTTCTCCAATCGATTGGCGTGACCACTGGATTTATTTTCTTATGATTGATCGATTCAATCATCCGATAAATCCTCCAGTTAGTGCATGGAATCAGCCCTTTGGTCGACACCAAGGGGGATCTTTTAAGGGAATTGAACAACGCCTCGACTATCTACAAAATCTTGGCGTTGGTGCCATATGGATTACCCCCGTTGTCAAGAATCCTGCACCGGATTGGGAATATAACTATCATGGCTACGCAGCCCAAGATCTTCTTGCCATCGATGCACGCTTTGGATCAGACGGAACTCAAGACACTGCAGAACGAGAATTAAGAGAACTGGTAGATGCTGCTCATGACAGAGGTATATACGTAATTCTTGATATTGTTCTCAACCACATGGCAAGGGTGTTTGATTACTGGATTAATGGGAATCTAGTTGACAGTTTTCAAAATGAAAGCATCTTGCGGTCAGAACCTTTGTCTGGACGAGAGCCTGAAATTGCTTGGCTAAATGGTTTAGGTTTTCCTCGAGTCGATTGGACAGGATTACCTCCAGATGCTTCCATAATTCATCCAGATGATGCCGTACATCCTGCCTTAGATTTCCGAAAAGATTTCTTCCGTCGGCGTGGCGAAAAAACCAGCGATGAACCTAACTGGCCCAATGAGCAAAATGGTTTTGCGATTGGTGATTTTGGCACCATGCGTCAGCTAGTAGTTGAGTACGAAGCAGAGCCTACCGACAATCTGTATAAACGCTGGGGAGCTAACCCTGTGTTAACTCTACTCGTACGAGCTTACAGTTTTCTTATCGCCCGCTATGACTTTGACGCCTTCCGAATTGACACTGCTAAATATGTTGATCCAACTATGTTGCAATTCTTCGGAAATGCGATGCGTGAGTTTGCCTTATCTGTTGGCAAGCGCAACTTCTTCACCTTTGGGGAGATTTGGGATGATGAAGCAACGTTGGCACGTTTCGTTGGGCGAAATGGCAATGTAAAAGAAGGCTTCGGTATTGACGCAGCTAAGGATTTTCCTCTTTTTCAAGCTATGAAGACAGTGCCTAAAGCCTTAGAATCAGGCAACGTCAGCCTTATTCCTGCTCTGTTTGACAAGCGCAAGCAATTTGAAAAGGAATTGCTTTCCTCCCATGGGGAAGCCAGTCGCTTCTTCGTAACTTTCCTCGACAATCATGACCAATCAGAGCGCTTTCGCCATCCACTAACACCAGATGCCCAAGTGACTTTGGCCCTTGGGCTGCTTTATACTCTTCAGGGAATACCCTGTTTATACTACGGGACTGAGCAAGATCTGAGTGGTACTGTAGACAGCCGAGGCAACCACGTTCGTGCCATGTTCGAGGGTGTGCGGGAGGCTCTTTGGGGCAAAAGTGGAGCATTTTCTACTGATAATATTACTTATCAATACATTCAGAAACTTTCAAATTTGAGAAAGGCTTTTCCAGCCCTCCGCTACGGTCGTCAGTACTTTCGCCCAGTTAGCGGGAATGGAATTGATTTCGGCATGTCAACAGAAGTGGGTGGCATACTTAGCTTTTCCAGAATCCTTGGAGATTTAGAAGTACTTGTAGTTGCAAATACGTCACCTACCCAAACGTTTAATGGAAGTGTTCTTGTTGATCAAGTGATTAACAACACGAACACAAATATGAGGATAGAACTCTCCAATCTAGGAACTGCCTTATCTACGATTTCTTTTACTAATAGCAATGCTAACTTTTGGGTTAATGGAGTCAATTCTGGCTCATTTCCAGCTACCCATGTTCAAGTAGCTCTTGAACCAATGGAGCTTCAGGTATTAACACAGGTTATCTGACATTGTAATGCATCACACTTTTTTCAAGCGCTAGAGGTGAATAAGTACTCGCCATAGTAATTA
This sequence comes from Cyanobacteria bacterium P01_E01_bin.6, assembly GCA_039194035.1. Taxonomy (GTDB): domain Bacteria; phylum Cyanobacteriota; class Cyanobacteriia; order CAKZMO01; family CAKZMO01; genus JBCCWF01. The sequence continues at coordinate 2,178 of JBCCWF010000010.1, forward strand.
TTTGACTGTCTTCAAACTTACGAGCCCATTAGCTGTGACTGTCTTTCAACTTAACGTTTCCCTAGAGTAGTCTTTGTTTATATGAAGTTTACTATCTCATAATGCCTCTGTATAGATAGAATAGTAAAAATCTTCAGTAGGGAATAATTCTCGATTCAAATTGATCAACTAACGGACTATCGAATATTGATTCCGACTGGTTCTTCTGCGTGGCTGAGCAGGCTGCATTATGACAATCCGTATCAGTAGATGTGAATTGATCGTAATCAGCCAACAATGATTACTGAAGAGGTGGAAAGTTTCTCTCTAAAAGTCAGCGCCTCCAAACACTAGGCGTGTCTTCCAGGAGAAAGGAAGTGAAATAGCGTTTCTTCTTGGATTCAATAACCATTATTTCCTACTATTGTCTCTGTTCGCTTGACAGTAGCATTGGCGTTGCTCCTTTAACGATAAGATGAACTACTATATTCTAGTAGCCTAATCTTTTATTCAATCAAAGAGTGGAAACGGTGAGTGTAGATACCCTGAGTATGTAGATTGTCTCTAAGTAACTCCTAACGCTCTTGAATGATGCGAGTAGCATCATTACTTCTGTTTGAGTGGTTAATCTGAATCAGATGTAACAGCTCTACAGCTAGAAAGATACCCGCATACTAAAGATGCAAAAGCTTTCTGGAGGATATGCCAATATGAGATTAAAATCCTGGTTTGCGGCGGGTTTGTTTGTGGTGTATCTTGGGCTATTTTTGGGGATATCTCCTGCCATCGCAGATATTGATAATGCTCAAGCTCAACTCTTTGAAGAGCAGGTTTTAGATGTTATCCGTACCCATCCGGAAGTCGTCTTGGAATCCGTTAAAACCTATCAAATACAACAAGCTCAAGAGCAACGAGTACAGCAAGCCAATGTAGTTAAGGAACTGCTCTCTCATCCAGCATATCTCGTTGGTGACTCCCCAGTACAGGGCTCTTCGGAACAGATTTTGCTGGTCGAGTTCTCTGACTTTCAATGCCCTTATTGTGCTAGGGAACAGCAGATTCTAAAGCAGTTTGTTAATAATCACCCAAACGAGATTACGCTTGTTTACAAGCATCTGCCTCTAACTCAGATTCATAACGAAGCGATGTCTGCTGCTAAGGCTGCTTGGGCTGCTAACCAACAAGGAAAATTTTGGCCCTATCATGATGAATTGTTTAATAACAGAAATAACCTAGGAGAGGATTTGTACCTTTCAATAGCCAATCAACTTGATTTGGACTTGGAAAGATTTAATAGCGATCGCGCTGGAGAAGCCGCTAGAAATTCAATTCAACAAGATATAGAACTAGCTAAAAAGTTAGGAGTTAGAGGCACGCCATTCTTTTTGATGAATGAGGAAACCTTTTCTGGAGCAGTTCCTTTAGATGAGCTCGAACTTAAGTTCTCAACACTTAAGTCTTTAGGTACATAAATTTGTTGACTCATCTTTTCATAGGTCGATTAGATGCAGGGAAATACGACATTGCAGCCCTTTTCACACTTATCAATTCGCTGCAAAATTGGTTGATCTCCAGAAATCTTGCGTTTTGGAGAGGGCATCACCCTCCTAATCTAGACGATTAACATATCGACCGTGGGTGCAACCCCTACCAAGGCAGACGTGCTGGCCTTTGGGACCTTATAGCGCTCCTGCATTCTGTAAGCCACTAACCTCAAGGCCGTTATCGCTCCCTTATTTTTTCAAATTTTCCTCAATCAGACATGTTTATCCGCTTTGTTTAAACCTGACCCAGCTGAAGAATCGAGTCATCATCACATTTGAAGCAGTCAAACATCTGAACTAAACCATAGGCTTTTGATACGCAAAAATGTTAAAAAGAGTGAATAAAACTTGACTCAAAGCAATATTTTTTTTTAGATTTCACTTGAGTTTACTAACTCGGCACTCAAAATATTTACACTCATACCTGTCATATTTGTGTAATTGAGTATTCAGGAATAAAGGTTACGCCCCATCGCTATTAAGTTTTGCTTGCCACTGGAGGCAATTGTTAGCGCACTCTAAAGATTAGGGAAATTTCGAAGGTTAAGCAGTGCAGAGGAATATGCAAGCCTTCAGATTTTGTAGTTAATTGAAAGTCCGAGACGGGGACAATGCGAAAAGTCATGGCGGGCTGATAAGGCTTGGATATTTTTGGTTAATTCGTCCACAACCACTTCCCGAGGTAGCAATTCACTCAAATAGACTGGATACAGGAATATGAGAGTTTATGGTCCTTGGCTGGTAGTGCAACAACAAAAAGATCCAGGTATGAAGTACTTCGCAGGTTACATTATTCAGGTCGCTGCATTTTCAATCCTTGACGACGTACATGTGACTGGAGGGAACCATGCTGGGTAAGTGCCGGATTTTTGTTTCATGCGTCGTATTATTTTTATTGGTCTTAGCCACAGCAAGTCCGGCCATAGCCGTCGAAGCGCCGGATCGAGCACAGAATTATGCCGCCAAAGTCATATGCGGGAAGCAACCTGACCTAAATAATTTGCAATTAGTTCAAGGCTTTTATACTACCGTCGTCAATATTCTTAATACCGATATAAAACGACAGAAAATTGAGTTGCAATTGGCCCTGGCGCACCCTCCGGATCAGCCTGCACCTGGTGAGGTTTTTGACCTTGCGCCGGTAACACTGGACGCAGGACAGGCCGCTGCCGTGGATTGCGAAGATATTCAGGTTCTGGCATTCCCCTTTGGCTTACCAGACACGTATATCGACGGCTTTCTGGTGGTGCAGACTGACATGCCGCTTTCGGTTCAGTCAGTCTATACGGCAGCTCCTTTAGTGCAGGAATCCTGCTGTAAAAGCTGGCCGGGTTCAGTGGCTAGTATTGATGTTGAGCAGATTGATGCCGTTCCAGCCCCTGTAAGTACGTTGCTAAAAACGGATCTATTACCAGATTCACCTACGCTGGAAGCGGACCCACTGGGCGCACCAGGCACCGGTTTTTGCAGCCAACAGCCATCTGACGGCTCACCACCGAACGCAGTCGCCTTGATCATTAATCAAGGAGAGGTTGGCGCGCCAGCTTCGATCGCACGTTTTGATTTCGGGGTCTTCGGACAAAACCAAACACTGGTCCCTGCCCTTGAGCCAGGAGAAAAGTACGAAATTGGCTCAAAAATTCCGCGAGATTGTTTTGGGACAGGGCGATCCGGCACATGTCCGTTTGATATCATCGCGGATGCTAATCTGGCGATTGACGAGAGCCTTGAGACCAACAACATTCGTAGAGGACACTGCTTGCGGGCCGTCTCGGAGGTACCACTACCACAATGATTACCCGTATTCTCCGAATCTTCTTTGTTGCCCTCGTCTTTATCACCGTAGTCATACCCCCTGCCATTGCTCAGGAGCGCATGCCGTCGCAGCCGGTGTTTCGCTATTTACACGAAACCAAGATGATCTGCGGCAAGATAGAACCACATCATGCAGGTCCGCTTGCATCGGGGTGGTATGGCACGGTCATCAATCTGTTCAATCCGTATCCTGCACCGCTAACGGTCGCGTTTGATCTGAAGCTAGCCAATCCGCCTGGTCAATTGACTGGCGGCAAGATTCTTTCGCTCGATCCAATTGAAGTGCCCGCGCGGAAGACCGTGGCGATTGATTGTCGGAGCTTGCAGGCGCTGAATTTTCCCTATGGGTTTCCCAAACCCTTTGTCGAAGGATTTCTGAGCATTGATGTACTTCAACCACTGGTCGTGACTGGCGTTTGGACGACCGCGGCACTGGAGGAGAAGCATCACTTGCGACTGACTAGCCTTGATGTCGATCAGGTGCCGCCAAGGGCGGTCGAAGTCCCGCCCGCAGATCCTGGCTGGAACAGTGACGGTGCCGACGGAAGCTTTTGCGATGACCTGCACCGAAGCAGCGTGATGCTGACCGGTGTGGTTGGAGCGCAAAGCTATACGTTCGACGAAGCTCAGGATGAGGGACCGCGCGAAGTATCACGGATTGAGAATGTTACCATTCTCGCCGGGGCGGGCGGCGTGGTTGCTGGGCCAGTCGACATTCGTCTGCGACGCGGCTTTTTCCCTGATGGAAGGTTTCTTGACACCTCGGAAATGCCAGTGCTGACCCTCGATGCACGTTACCTTTTGATACTGCCCAATTATGGCTGGGTGCATGAGCCAATATCGCTCGACAATGTGTTCCGGATCGAAACGATGGGTGACCGCGATATTCTGGTCGACCAGCAAGGATTTGCCGTGACCGATGTCGAGGGCGGGCGATCTGCCGAGCCGGTCAGCACACCTGAATTCTTGTTCCGCACACCACAGATGACAGGCACCCCGGCACCCGAAAATGCTTTGACAGTTGATGACTTTGTTTCGACCGCACAGGACTGCAACGGCCCGGTTCTGAGCGGTCCATATACCGCCTACCCACTGGTTCCATCCATTATCAGGGGGGCAGACTGATGCGACTTATTGCTTTAACCTTATTTTTTCTATTGCTGTTCACGCAGCCGTCTCTGGCCTTCAACGTTCAGGAAAACTGGGTCGGAAATCAGGTCAGGTGGGAAGATGAAGACCTACCCATCCAATGGCGTCTGGATTCGGGGAATATCCCGGCAGGAAGTGCCCGACGCACAGCCGTTAATCAGGCGCTGGACGCATGGAACCGCACCGGAGGGTTACGATTGCTATTCACCACCTCTGGTAATGCCGAGACCGATAACGTGATGGAGAAAGGGGACGGCAAAAGCGAAATCCTCTTCACCACTAGAAACGAGATTGACGGTGCTGCGGGCCGCGAGTTCACCACGCATAATTGTGCAGGTTGCCGGCGGATCGTAGAATCCGATATCGCTATCGCAAGTGACGTCGGGCCAAATGATGACCCGCCAACATCCCAGTTCACAGGATGTACTGCGCAGGGGGTTCTTATCCACGAATTGGGCCATACCATCGGTCTTGATCACGAATCGACGCGACTGGCAATGATGCAACCCATTTGCAACGATACCCCACGTGTACGGGGTGCTGCCTCCGGTTACATGATTTTACCCGACGACCAGCAGGGGGCCCGGCAGCAATATGGCGGCAATGGCGATGAAGTGAACCTCATCGCCATCTCGCAATATCTGTTCCGCGAGTTGCCAATGCTCTATCGCGACCGCTACACGACGCTTGAGCAGGCAGGCATCATAAATCCAAACGCCAACAATCAGCGCTTGGTCAATTATGGGCTGGCAGGTACGCGACGTGCCTTTAACCCCGACATTCTGGAATGCGCTGCCTTTACCGGGTTCGATCCGGCTTGCGAAAGCACTTTTTATGACGTCATGGGGGCGGAACCCCGCGCGCAGAACCTGTGCCCAGGTGAGAGTTTCGATGTGCCCTTCACTGTTGCCAACCGAGCCAACAGCGCCGCCACCAGTAAAGAACATAGTATCGGTTTTTATCTGACAGATGGCACAAGCGTGCCATTTGACCTGACAGCACAGCTTCCCAGCATCCCACCGCTGGCTGGGGCCATCTTGGACAATGAGATCGAGTTTGACAGCACCGGCAGCTTGAATACCACCGGAGTACAGCAGCTGACGCTGAGCACTGATCCCGATTGTGCACCTTCTGGTACATACAGATTGTGGCATGGGGTGGATATTTGCAATGAGCATCTTGAAGGCAATGGCACCGTTGCCGCCGGAGGCATTCTAGAAAATGACAACTTTGCCCTGACAGGATTGTTCATCAATATCCTCGACCCGGGAGCACCACTGTGCAGCGCGCTGAACCTACCCGCCAGTGACGGCGTCTGCGATCTGGCCGAAATCCGCAAGACATGTGACGCGCCGCCACTTGAGCCCCCGGACGGTGGCCCACAACCGCCAGAGGATTGCAACCCAGGTGAAGAAGATTGTGTTTGTGAGGATGTCATTGTTGGCCCGTTGGGATCTGAAGCAGCGCACCCTGATGGCGATCATTCCATCAACGAATTCTGCCCAGATGACGGCGACATCGAACGCACATGTGTATCACAGGGATCATTTGGTCTGTGCCGGACCTGCGGCGCATTGGGCGATCTCCATGTTGGATGCTCTTGTACTTCAGACGATGACTGTGGTGGGGATCTGACCTGTTTTGGTGAGGAAACCCAATCCGGATCTGGCACTGGCACCTGTCAACCTGAAGATCCGCCAAGTTGGGTGTGTCTTGCCGATTGTCAGACGCTTCTGAACGACGACAACGCCTTTTGCTACAACGACCATCCCTCCGGCACTGCTTTGTGTTTGCCCAGTGTGTGCAACGCTCTGATAGCCACACAATGCTGGGAGGAAGGTGAGAGGGAAGGCATCGATAATCAGCCCACATTCGGCCCAATCTGCAGCTTCGCACCTGACGATTCACCATTGTCAGCGTCTTGTCGCGCCGAGTGTGGCCCGGGTGCCAATTTTGACAACCCACTTGAGGATGTCACCTGTCAAAGTATCGGCTATCCCGGTAACTATGAATGCGATCTACAAGTGGCGGGTGGCGCATGTCGACCCGGACCACTCTAGAGCGTTTTCATCAGGTTAAATTGGATTGGGGCTTGACCACATTAGACTTTTTTTGTGGGACATTATCAGGCCAACCCCACTTTCTGAGAAATAATCACATTTTCACCTTTGCCCTTAACCTGCTTCGAGAACTCAACATACCAGGGAAGACTTGGAATCACCTCCTTCAGAGCTGCCTTAAAGAATTTCGTTTCCCGTGTGTATCCACATAATCCTTTGAGATTCTGAAGTGCCAATGTGATGGATTTTTGATTCCCCAATCGAGTACCGATGAGTAAGAGGAGACGTTTTCTCAGACCAGAGCGTTGCTCTTTCAGACATTCTTCCAGTACCCCATTCGGTAACGACAAGATGTGCTTGATGTCATGGAGCCAACATTCGATGAGATCCGAGTTGAACTTAATAGAAATCCGGTCGATGACTATTTTGCCGTTCCGTGGTCTCTTTTGAAACTGATAATCCAAAAGATTAAAACTCCTGCCCTCCTCGACAAACGTGTCGAATAGATTGGCTTGAAAATAGGTTCCTCCCAGCCGTCGGATGGCATCCCGTAACCAGAGGAGATTTCCTGTACTCTCTGGATTCTTCCCTAGATGTTTCAAGACTTGATACGCCGTTGTCTCAATCATGCGAGGAATTTGCTGCGTTCTCTGATAGGCATCATAGGCCCGTGACAAAAAATAGGTAAACACATCAGCATCCCATACCTTCGCTCGACCTAACTCAGGATGAGGCACCACTGTGATGTTCCATTTCCCATCCGGAGAGCTGTACTTATAGACATCCAATCGATTGCGTTTGTCTGGGGCAAAGAGTGGATACGCCGTCATTCTCCGATCGGCTCTCCAAGTTACGGTATCAACAGGCGTACAAGCAATTTGGATCGCGAGTTGTTGCTGCGTTTGAATTCTCTCCGCTTCAATCCGTCGATGTTTTTCAGCCAGGTCAATAAAGTCTTTCGAGAAAACGGTGGTCATTCAAGCAGCCCTGAAGCGGTTAAAGGCAGTGTGGCTGAGAGAATATCAACCCCATCGTCTTCAAGCAACCCCATAGCAGAGCGTACCGAACCCCATAGTACAGCGTACCGAACCCCATAGCACAGCGTACCCAAACGTGTTCACCCCCATAGCACAGCGTACCCAACAGAGGTCGAACCCATAGTACAGCGTACCGAACCCCATAGCACAGCGTACCGAACCCCATAGCACAGCGTACCTGAGGCTTATTGAGCAGGGACAAAATTACCTGTCATTTCAATGACTTATCTCAAGAAAACACTGTTTGAAAAATTTCCTTAAATATCTATAAATTATCTATAAATAAAAACAATAAGGAGTCGGGTTTGTTTGACTGAGTCAATCTCCGTTATGGAAAAGACTCTAGCGAGTCTTTTAGTGTTTTTTTGATGGGTTTTTAGGAGGCATGACGAGAGCTTTCAAGAAATGATTTTGAACGGAGTGTCACTTACCTTCAGTGCAATTGTCTTTTGTTGTAAGCAGCTCTATAGTCCGAACTCATCAAGGCTATAACGACGATGCGCTGTGAAATATTACTATCAACGACTCCCGGTTCATCTCTGCATTGCAGCCGTTTTAAGTGGAGGTGAACTCTTTGCTCTGAGACACTCTTGGATTGCCCGTCAGACTGGCTTAGTGCCACTCTATGGGGTTTTATTTATCCTCACAGCCTCTGGAGTAGTTTTTGGAAGCGCCTACACCACAGGGCTCTACGAGCGACGAAAACACCTTCGAGGTACGATACTCCTGTCTAACTCCGCGTTCATCGAAGAAATTAACGGTGATGGTCTTGCCATTCCAAACAACGCTCCTGAGAAAAAGGAGCGAAAAGAGCCTGAGTTCCTAGAGATTCGAAAAGAAGATGAATGCAAGCACTTCCTTGTCTGTGGGGATACCGGAACGGGAAAGTCAGCACTGTTCCACTACTTCGCGACTCAAATCCGCCACCGACACGATGAGATCGCTGTGTTCTATGATCCAAAGTGCGAATTCTACAAGTACCACGGTCGTCCTGAGCGAGGCGATCTGCTGCTCTATCCCTTCTCTGACGGGTGTCCCTATTGGGATTTAGCTGCCGAAGTGACTCGTCCAGAGATGGCCAAACTGATTGCAGAGTCTCTCCTTCCCTGCCCTCCCGGTGATGAAGATAAATTCTTTGTTCGAGCTCCTCGAAATATCTTGGAACAGCTTCTGCTGGAAATGCGAGATCGCCATGCCTCTATTGATGAGCTTTTGAGGTGGCTGAGTTCTGGTGAGGAGATTGACGAGATTTTAGAGGGAGACCCTGCTTCCCAGTACATTCCCCCCGATGCCCCAGATCAACGAGCAGGCGTCTTAGGCTCACTGAGCAATGTTGCTTCCCATCTCAAGCTGCTGCCCAAGCAGGATGGAAAGCGAGATCGATTTTCATTGGCAGAACTCGTCAGAGACCGTCCGGGCTGGCTCTTTATCGGTTCTGCTGGTGTGGCTGACCAACAGATTCTTCAGCCGTTAATCTCCATCTGGTTCAATATCCTCATTCAACAACTGCTGGATGTCACTGAAGCATCAAAACCTCCGGCCACCTGGATTTTCATTGATGAGATTGCATCCTTAAAAACATTGGGATTTTTGGAGCAAGCGGCATCTCAGGCAAGAAGCTATAACACTCGGCTTGTCCTAGGCTTTCAAAATCGCTTTCAGATTGAAGCGTTCTACAACAAACTCGCTTCGCCGATTCTCTCGGCTCCCAAGACCAAGATATTTCTTCGAACCTCTGAAATCGAGTCAGCTGAATGGGCTGCCCGGATGATTGGGGAACCTGAATTTGAGCAGCGCGTCATTAGTGAATCCTCTCAACTGGTTGGACGAAGGGGGGAATCGCTGAGTTACAGGCAAGATCGGAAGACGGAGTATCTCGTCTTACCCTCTGAGTTTCTGACACTGAAAGACCGTGAAGGCTATTTGCAATATCAGGGAATCACCACCTCTATCCAATTTGCCTACCCAACGCTCTCTGAGAGGAATAGGGTGAAACGAGGAAAACGACAGTTTCAATCCAAACGCACATTGGTGTGGAGATAATATTTTGTGCTTGAGTGTAATAACAAAGATTGTTATTATTGGTTATTAGAGTACAAATATTTTTATAATTCCTAAATTCTAAGTACAGCACGCCTATGAATATCTCTCTGACACCAGAACTTGAAAAACTTGTGCTTGATAAGGTTGAAAGTGGTATGTACACCTCAGCAAGTGAAGTAATTCGAGACGGCCTCCGTCTATTGGCGGAACGAGATACCATTGCAAATCTTAGGATTGAAGAACTCCGTAGGCAGATTCACGTAGGTATCGAGCAAGCGGATAATGGTCAATATTCTGAGCGCTCAATGGACGATATCAAGCGTGAAGGGCGTCGTCGTTTGTCTGATTCGAATCCATTGTCGGATTGTTAGTGGACATTCGCCGAACTGAACAAGCTGATTTAGATCTCATCGATATCTGGGTCTTTATTGCTCACGACAACACTGAGCAGGCAGAGCGCTTTATTGACCGCATTGAGCAGCGCTATGAGCAGTTACGACAACAGCCTGAATTGGGGCGAATGCGACCGGAGTTCGGTAACGATATCCGAGTCTTGGTGGAAGGAAACTATCTCATCTTTTATCGAGTGAGAGGTCAGCTCATCGAAATTCTACGATGTCTCAATGGTGCACGAGATATCACGGCTCAGAGCTTTATGAGCGATGAGGAATAAGGAATTGTCGTTATGCTTCTGTGTCTTGGGCGAGTTTTAGCGAAAGCTGCTGCTTCAGTTCTCGTTTCTGGCTCTGGGATTCATGGATATCAGTCTCGTTGAGAGTCTGGCCAACGATAATTTGGTGTTCATTTAAGCCAATGGCCAGTTGCATCATGGGCGAGAGCTGGTATTCTTCCTGCTGGATCTCTTGCTGAATATTACTGAGCATCCCTTCTGTCTCAGCAATCAAGGTTTCATACAGCGTGATTCTAGTTCGAATCGACAGCGCATCATCGACCAGTTGATTGCGTTTCAATTCATCCTCTTCTTTGGATGCATAGAGTTGTTCGGCAAAGTGATCGCACTTTTCTCTAGCTTCAGAGGACTCCATCTCTTCTAAGTACTGATCATAGGCGGTCCGTGCAGCATTGACTCGTTGTTGAGCGTCCATCAGTTCCACGGATTCACTTAGAATCTGTGGCAGATCTTTTAGGACTCCCCACCCTTGCTTGATGTGCGTTTCGATATCTTTGGCAATGCGGTCGCGTTCTGCTCGTCGGTAGCTGAGTGAGTGGCTGTGAGCCTCCAATGCTCGACCATAGAGCCGTTCTTTTGCCATCGCATCGGCGTCTTCTCTCGAACCTGGAGCGAAGCTCAATGTATTGTCGTAGCGTCCAATCGCCTGGTCGAGAATGTCTCGTTCGCTCAGAGCCGATTTAAGCAGCGTTTGTTGTTCAGCTAGGGTTTTCGCTATCCGGGTCTCTGAATGTTTCAGGATAGACAGCTCACGCAATCTGGTAAGGGTTCTCTCGTTCGCTTCTTGTCGTTCTTGGAGAGAGGAGATTTCTCTCAAGGCTAGAATCTCTTCGACCTTCTCCGAGAATACTCCCTGTTTCCACAACATCGATTCATAGGGCGTAAGCTTTGGTTCTGGAGGTCGTTCAATACTCTGAGATTCTAGAGTTCGATGATCAATGGCGATCGCCTGTCCTGCTCGTTTCAGGGCACTGTTCGCATGGTCTTGCCAAGATGCTCGAAGCTCTTCCAATCGACTTTTCTTGATCCAGCTTCTCTCTTTTGCTGCTCCACCCTCTTCGGGCTGTTTTTTATTCGCCCGTTTGAAGAACAGTTCTTCACTTCGCTCAATGCCATCCAGTGTCCGGGTTGAGAACATCAAATGAACATGGGGATTGCTACCGCCATCCATGGCGTCGACGTCATGAACGGCGAACGTGTAGGGATGTTGGTCTCCGATTTCAGCAGTCACAAAGTCTCGAACGAGTTTGATATTTTGCTCATGTGTGAGCTCTCGTGGCAAGGCAATCTCAAATTCGCTGTAGATTCGCGCGTTCCCTGCTTCATACTTATCTGCTGCACTCCAAAAGTGAATGGCGTCCGTTGCCCAACTGGGTAAGTTTCCTGATTCAGCATGAATCAGCTCGTGTGCTCGGTAGGTGTAGCTGTCCTGGCGAAGGATGTAGGAAGCGTGAGCCTTCCCTGATTTACCGTTTCCACGACTGCCATGCTTCATTGCAAAACGGTAAATCGCCAACAGACAGCTCCAATGGTTCAAAAGACAGGGGGTTCAGGGGATACTCCCCGACGCGCTACATATCACCGATATGTGTAAGCGCGCCCTAGCCCAAAGGGACTAGGGACTTCGGGGGCGACTCAGCATCAGAGGATGAGTCCAGATAATTGAGGGAGCTATCAAGAATTGCGGGAGAGGAAAAGGCTCTTTGAGCCTTTCAGTATTGATGTTGAATAGGTTTTCTTGAGGGATGACGAGGTCTATCAAGAAATTCTTTGATGGGGTGAATCCAGCTTGATCTTTTTGGTGATGAACTCTAAATCATCTCTGATGAATTGATTCAGGATTTTGACAGGATTCCATGTGGCAGAACCATCGACAAAAATTGAACAGCAGATTGAGCAACTGCAAGAAAAAATCAAGGCCGAACAAAAGAAGGTAACAGCTCTGAGAGCAAAGGCTCGACAAGCTGAGCGAAAGCAACGAACGCGACGATTGATTGAGTATGGCGGACTGGCTGAGATTGCCGGATTTACGACACTCGACAAGGGAGCCTTCTTAGGACTGTTGCTTGAAAATCAGGAGCGCATCAAGGATGAAGCGACGTTCCGTAACTTAAAACGGTTAGGAGATTCGATGCTTCAAGAGCGAAAACAGGCAAGGAGCGGAAAGCGTTCTAGCAAACAGAGTTCGTAATGGGAAAAAAGCGAAAGAGTGGAGGGTTGTCCCTACCCTTTCGCTACTCATTTCTCGATGAGCCTCGGCAACCCTATCCCTGGCTGGTTGCTCCTCAGCAGAGCCAGCGTCCGTTTCAGGCTGCATCGGCAGAGGTATCACAGACCCAAACCGAAAGCAATTTCAACCCACACAATCCAATACAACTCATCACGATTCAACACATGCTAATACGACCCAACACATTCCAATGCAAGTCATTCCATCACGTTTTAGAGTGGAGAATTTTCTCGACCGCCTGAGAGCCTCATAGAGGCGATTGTCCTTTCAGCCTAGAGATTGAACTTAGCTGAGGCCAAGAAAACCGCTCTATCGCAATCTGGGGACGTTTTAGTGGCATGGATAGCCACTCATCTTGTCCAAACCAAGAGGTGCATGTGGGATCTGAGCAAAATCGCTCGAAATGATACAACGCAATACAACACAACCCATGACAGTCTTGGCGTTGACAGGGCTGAAATATCTGTATACGATGCATCGCGTTTCAATACATCGCAATACATTTCAATTCATGACTAGACAACAGTAGGACACGAGGTGAACACTGAAAAGAACTATCTCATAGCGGTTACCGGCGACAAAGGCGGGGTAGGCAAATCCACGCTCACCGCTTTGTTCGTCGAATGGCTACTCTTCAAAGGACATCGAGTCCGAGTGATTGATGCAGATCCAAACCAGACCACTCAAACCTGGTTGGATAAGTGTGCTGAGAAGGGGCGAACGATTAGCTCTGCCCATGCCAAACTCACTCTGGTCGATACCGCAGGGACATCCGGTGCAAGTTTGAACAAGTACATCATCAATGCCGATCTGATTCTGGTCCCCTTCAAACCGCATGTCGCTGACCTGGAAGTGATCGCTGGATGGTTTTATTCGCTCAAAGAGTCGATGCAGACGAGAGTTCGCTTTATTCCCAACATGTTGACTCGAACCAAAGAGCAGGGGATGGGCTATCAACAATTATCAGAGGCGATTCGAGAAGAAGGCAAAGGTGAAATCATTGGCGGCCTTCGAGAACGCAATGCGGTTTATCCGCCACTCTTAAATGGCAGTGCGAAGAATTTCTTTGCTGGAAAGTTGAATTTGAACACTCGAAAGGAAACAGAAGCACTCTTCCAACACATTGCAGCGTCCTTGAGAGAGCTGACATGGAGTTAAAGGCACGGCAGAAGCGAAGTCATGAACATGCTCAGAAAGAATCAGGCGTTGATTCAATCCAAATCCAGAGCGTGACGTCAGATCATTCAGAGGCGATCGCCCTCTCTGCTCACGACAATGTTCAGATGCCAAATGAATTAGATGCAAGAGATGCGATAGTTGAGCAGCCTTCTAAACCGCTAGAGCACTCGATTCCAATACAATGCAACACATTGCTTTACACCACATTGCACAATATGGTGAATGCCTCTCATGCAGCAGGAGATTTTCGTTACACCTCAGTTGCCGATGTCGTCCGTGAAGCGATCCGATCTCACAAAGAAGGAATGCCGTTAACGGAATTAGCTGAGAAGGGAAGGAAACGACCCACTTCGATTCGCGTCGACCAGGAATTACTCAGTCATTACAACAGCTGGCCCAAGCGTCTTCGCACTCAAATCCTGGAGCGGGTGATTCGTAGCTATCTCAAAACGTTGTAGGGAAGTAGAAGGGCCTAACGTAATGGACGACCTGGATGGGCTTTCATTGAAGGTCTGGCAGTAGGCTGTCCATCTCTGAAAGCAAGTCCCAGTGTTATGTTTGGAGAGTAGTGGACAACCTGGACAACCACTTTCACCAAAACTTTTATAAACCGACTCACTCTATGGATTCACGACAAACAACAACATCAATGACGATTGACGTACCGATCAACTTGATGAATCAAGCGAAAAGATTAGTTGACGCAGGCTGGTTCCGTGACGTGGATGAAATCGTTATTGATGCGCTGCGTCGCTTTTTGGAATCTCATCAAGAGGAAGTGATGGAAGATTTTATTTTTCAAGATATTGAATGGGGTTTAGCAGGGGACGAATAAGTCATCTATGGCACTCGAAATCTCAAAGTATTTCCGAGAATTACAATGTACTGGCACATACTTAAAATGGTTTCCAAATGGTGAACGACTTTGAGCAAAGCCTCAAAAGTGTTTTCAGTAAAGGATTTTGATTTCGTATGAAACCGCGCAACGCGCGCCCAAAACCCTCATCCCGTCATGAACGTTGCCACGTTGTGTAGGATGTCATGCCGTGCGGGGGCGATCGCCCAAGATCAGATCAATGGTGAGAGCGGCTGACCAAGAAAATTCTGAGATGCCCAACCCTTCTCCTGAATCAGGATGAAAGTATTCACAAAATCCTGACCGATTGAGTAGGCGGATGGTCATTTGATAGAGTTCACGTGCTTCCGTCAAAAAACTATTCGATTGCAGACCGCGATACAGCATCCAGTTGAGGTTCATCCAAATCGGACCGCGCCAATAAAGATAGGCAGAAAATCCCATTTCTTGGCGGCTGCAGCTCGGCACTGCCCATTTTCCTAAGGAGTTTCCTTGAAAAGCGCTAGAAAGCAAATGAGACACCATCTCGCTGGCTTGATCGGCTCTAGGAATCTGCGCATAGAGCGGCGTGAAGCTACTGGCAACGCAGACTGGAATGGGAGTTTCCGAAACCAGATCGTAGGACATATAGAAGTTTTCAAACGGATTCCATAGTTTTGTATTCATGCTTTGGGATGTTTGGTGTGCCCAGCGTTCAAAGGGTTTGGGATCAAAGCCCAGGAGTGTGGCGATCGCCGCCAAATCACGATTTGATTTCACCAAAAGCGTATTGAACAAAACATCTTGCACCAGAAATGGGCAATCTCGCTGAATCAGCGCCTCATCATAGCCACACTCTCCAGCATGGGTCAGGAGATAGTGATACAGATGATCATCATCCCATGACCGCAAATCAGCGCTGGATAGTCGATTTCCTCCCTGCATCTGAGATGGAAGTCGATGGGGAGCCAACATCATGCGCTGCATCAGGCCGTCCCATAATGGCGAATTGTCTTGGCCAGATTCCCACGGGTGTCGAATGTAAATCAGCCCATCTTGATTCGAGTTGCGCTCTCGATAGAGGTAGTGATGCCACGCGACCAACTTAGGAAATAGCTCAATGAGAAAGTCGTAGGCCAGTTTTTGATCTTGGGCATGGCGATAGATATGCAAGGCTGTTGTGGCATGGATGGGAGGCTGGATGATGCCGGAGGTGGGCACATGGCTAGGGGAGTAGGGCGATCGCTCGACCTGCCAATCGTCTGGCCCAGGGCAATAGTTTTTTCCAGCCTGCCCCCATTCATGAAAGACGATGTGTGGCAATAATCCGTTTTTCCATTGCCCGTCAAAGAGCGATCGCAACTCCTGCATGGCACGCTCTTGATCGTAGTGAGCATAGCCCATTGCAATAAACCCCGAATCCCAGCTCCATTGATAGGGATACAGGCGGGGTGCTGGTTGTGTGGCATATCCCAGCCAATGGCTCTGCAAAACAGCTTGAGCCTTTTGCACCAGGAGAGCTTCATTTTCAGATAGGCGAATTCTAGCCGGGGATCTGTTCGATTCCCATTTCGACGTCAACGCGGGAGTCATAGCGTGAGTATCCTGAGATGTCAGTGGAACATTGAACGGTAGGTACTGCTCCCTTTAGCCCCATACCCCACGGGTATGGCGATCGCGACGATTCATCAGTGGTGCGATTGAAGATGATCAACGACTCAACGGTTTATTCGCCATGTTGAGGACGATAACGGTAAACCCAAAGCGTATTGGGAACTGTTGTTTTCCTGCGCAGAAAACAACAGTTCCCAATACGCTTTGGGTTCAGATGCGACGATAAATGCATGGATTGCCTAAGAATTCAGTGCGAATGCGATGCGAATGCACTGTCACCAACACATGCTCCGTTGATCATTACTGGATTGTTGTGTAGACCCCATGAATTGAAGCTTACATCTGAGAAAAGCTGCGTCAAGACACCTGCCTTAACTTTATGATTTGTTTAAGTAAGGCTACGGTTGTATCAATTTACATCGCGAGGCGTAACGAAATCGGTGTAAATTTAGAGGCTAATTCAGAACGATAAGCCGTTTTAGAATACGTAATTTCACGTATTGTTCTTTGACGGCACTCTACTCTTGTCGTCAAGCAATGCGTTTTGCTGGCAGCCCCGTTTTGCTGGCAGCCCCGTTTTGCTGGTAGACCAAGAATGTACCCCCTGCATTGAAGGGTCGACATCGAGATCGGCGTGAGGTGGTTTACGCTGATGAACCCTGGTGGCGCGGAAACGGAAGTACGCCATGTGTGGGTTTTGGCGAGAGCCTTTCATCCTAAAATGATGATTCAAACGTTGGCGTTGCTCATTTGAGAGATGATTCTTGAGGGGGTATGGCTTTGCCATGTCCATCGAGCTATTGCCTGTGCAGGAGTCGATCTGACGATTGTATTGTTTTGAATTCATCTCGCTAAGTAGCTCGGCGTGAGTAAACTGAAAACCCAAAAAACCTGGGGAGCGCCCCTCCAGGATGCTCCCCAGGTTGTTGAAGTGGGTTTATTGATACCTATCTACTGAGTGAGCGTTGATAATGTGGTGTCGTTTGGGAGTGCAGCGAGTTCCGTGATGCAAGTACTACTGAAAATTTCGAGGTGGATTGACCGTCTCAGCGACTGGGTTGGGTCATTCACCATTGGACTGACGCTCATGATGGTTGCCATCGGAGCATATAACGCGATCACCCGATATCTCGGTAAGTTTATTGGGACGAACCTCAGTTCCAATCTCTACATCGAAGTGCAGTGGTACTTATTTAGCCTCATCTTCCTACTTGGAGCGGCCTACGTGCTCAAGCAGAATGCTCACGTTCGCGTTGATATCCTCTACAGCCGACTCTCTACGAAAGGAAAAGCCTGGATCGATCTGGTCGGCTCCAGTCTGATGTTGCTTCCCATGTGCGGATTGATTCTGGTGTCATCCTGGCCAGCCGTTGTCAATTCTTGGCATGTGTTTGAAATGTCGTCAGACCCCAGTGGACTTCCCCGCTATCCCCTCAAGACCATGATTTTGGTGGCCTTTGCGTTGCTCGCACTCCAAGGCATATCGGAAGGCATCAAGAACATCGCAATTCTCTCGAATTATTCGTCTGGTTCGTCACGGATTCAAGGAGGCAACGATGCTTGACTATCTTGGTCTATTGATGTTCCTCGGAGCACTCCTCCTCATTTTTACAGGATATCCTGTCGCCTTTTCCCTCGGTGGTGCTGGTATTTTGTTTGCGCTCATCGGCACTGCTACTGGGGAGTTTGATTGGATTCTTTTCTCGGCCTTACCCCAGCGCATCTTCGGCATCATGTCGAATTACGTGCTTCTGGCGATTCCTTATTTCATTTTGATGGGAACGCTGCTTCAGCGTTCTGGCTTGGCGGAAGATCTGCTGGAAACCTTTGGTATCCTGTTTGGTCGATTGCGGGGGGGGCTAGCCATTGGTGTGATTTTGGTCGGTACGCTCTTGGCAGCGGCAACGGGGGTTGTTGGAGCAACGGTGGTTGCCATGGGCATGATTTCCTTACCGATCATGCTGCGCTACGGCTATGCCCCTTCTCTGGCAACGGGCATTATCGCTGCATCGGGAACCTTGGGACAGGTCATTCCTCCTAGCGTCGTGTTGATCGTCTTAGGCGACCAATTGGGTGTCTCTGTCGGCGACCTCTTCTTGGGATCGCTGTTGCCCGGATTAGCGTTGTCAGGCATGTACCTGCTTTACACCATCGTTATCGCAACCTTTAAACCGAAGATGGCTCCAGCGTTGCCACCTGAAATGTTGACGTTAACGGCTGGGCAATTGACACTCAGGGTCATGAAGGTGATGATGCCGCCTTTGGTGCTGATTCTAGTTGTCCTCGGCAGCATTTTTGCAGGAGTCGCGACACCGACAGAGGCTGGTGCGATGGGAGTGGCTGGTGCAATGGTATTAGCCGCCTTGAACCGACGCCTGTCGTTGAAAATTCTGCGCGATGCCATCCACTCTAGTGTCGAACTCACGACGATGGTGATTATTTTGCTGGTCGGGGCGACTATTTTCAGCTTGGTGTTTCGGGGACTGGGCGGCGACGCCCTTGTTGAAGAGCTGCTGATTAATTTGCCAGGAGGCGTCGTTAGTTTCCTCATCTTTGTCAATTTCCTGGTCTTTATTCTTGGATTCTTCCTGGATTATTTTGAGATTGTCTTCATCATTGTGCCGCTGCTGATTCCAGTGGTGCAGCAATTTGCGATGGATCTGATGCCAACTGCTGACAATCCTGCGCAATCCGTTCTGGTTTGGTTTGGCGTGATGTTAGGTGTCAATTTACAAACCTCTTTTCTAACGCCACCCTTTGGTTTTTCACTGTTTTATTTGCGCGGTGTTGCTCCACCCGAGGTAAAAACCACCGAAATTTATCGGGGCGTGATCCCTTTTATTTTGATTCAGTTAATTGGACTGCTTTTAATTATTCGATTTCCTAACTTAGTGACCTGGGTGCTTGATTAACAATGCTTACATGACAGCATTACACCCAGTCGTGTTACTAGATAACGGCAGGTGCTAGCAGCTGAATGGTGCCGTTGGTTGAATCGATTGCCACTTCCACTCCGATGGGCACCGTCAACAGTGGTTCGACATGGCCAATCCAAGCCCCAGACCACGCAGGAATTCCCAACGGCTGGATGTGATCGTGCAAGATTTCGTCTAGTGTAAGTGAACCATAATCACTCCCTGGATTACAGGCAGTGCATTGGCCAAAAATGAAGCCAGCCAATTGATCGAGAACACCGGCCAGCTTAAGCTGCGTCAACATCCGATCGATGCGGTAGGGACGTTCCCCCACATCTTCTAAGAACAGAATTGCGCCGTTCATGTTTGGCATGTATGGGCTTCCAACGATGCCGGATATGACGGATAGATTCCCGCCGATCAGCGTCCCTGTTGCGTTTCCTGGAGTCAGGGTTTGAATGCGCCCTCTCACCTGCATCAGGCGGTTTTGATTGTCTCCTAGCACTGGATTCTGAATGGTTGGGGCTGCTCCGTCAAACAGGATTTCTCGAAAGGGCTGGACTTGAGCTGAATCCCACGCCGTGAGTCCGTGGGGGCCATGAAAGGTGATGAGTCCCGTTTGGGCATAAATGCCCAATAACAACGCCGTAATGTCGCTGAACCCAATGATGATTTTGGGATGCTGCCGAATGATCTCGTAGTCCAAGTAGGGCAAAACTCTCGCACTGCCCCAGTCGCCACGAATCGGTAGGAGTGCTGCTATTTCTGGATCTGCGAAGAAGGCATTGATGTCTGCGGCGCGATCCACGTCAGAACCGGCGAGATAGCCATAGCGATCGAGAGCATGGGGAGCGGTTTTTGGAATGAGTTCGAGTCCGCGCACCGCCTCTTCAACAATGGCGAGGTCTTCGGGCTGGTAGGTGGCTCCTGCTGGACTGATAATTCCAACGGTGTCACCAGGCTTGAGCCGAGGAGGTTTGACAAGCGAGGACGTACCGGGAGCCTGGAGGGTTTGTGCTGCACTGGTGTGGGTGACGAATCCTGCCGTTGCCGTTGCGATCGCCATTCCCGTTAAAACTTGCCGTCGATGCATGGTTCCCCCTTTAGACTTCACCGGATTGAACCATCATCCAACATCAATTGCCCCGCGTTGACCGTCAGAATCTGTGACGATCGGAGCCATTGGGCGTCAAATGCCCCCAAATGGGTCGTTGTGATGATGGTTTGAAACCGTTCTTGAATGGTTTCTAAGAGTTGATTCTGCCGATTTAGGTCAAGCTCGGCCAACACATCATCCAGGAGCAACAACGGTGGTTCACCGACGACAGATTCAATCAGCTGCAGTTCTGCTAACTTCAACGCCAACACGAGGGTTCGCTGTTGTCCCTGAGAGCCATAGTGTCGGGCAGGGGTGTCATTGATGCGAAACTCGATTTCGTCTCGGTGAGGCCCGACGAGAGAGGTTCCCTGGTGGAATTCGGCGATCGCCCGGTCTTGGATTTTTTGGAGAAATGCGTCTTTGATTTGCGCCGGGTCATCGAAGGGACAGGGTACATTGGGACTGTACAACACCTCTAGGGTTTCGGTGCTGCCGCTGATGGCGCTGTGCCACGACTGGGCAATGGGTGCGATGCGATGGATGGCGCGATCGCGCCGTCGAATGACGTGAGTGCCTGTGGCAGCTAACTGTGCATCCCAAATGGCAAACTGGGTTTTGTCGAGAGCTTGTGGAGCACCGTCTGAGCGAGATTGTTTAATGAGCGCATTGCGCTGACGCAGAACCGCTTGATAGTCGCTCAGCAATCGAGCATAGATAGGTTCAAGCTGCATCAACAGAGTATCCAGCCAGGTTCGTCTCAACCCTGGGCCACCGCGCACCAGATCAATGTCTAGGCTCGAAAACTGGACGGCATTCATGGCTCCCAGGAAGTCGAGTTGACGACGCATGGTTTCACCGTTGAGGGCGACGGTGCGGCGACCACTGCTGCGGAGGGTCATGGTCAGCCGATTCAATCCAGAGGTTTCTCGATGGAGATCGGCTGCAATCTGCCCGACGGGGTGACTTTCCTGCACCAAATCTCGGTCGCGGCTGGCTCGGTGCGATCGCAGGGTAGCCAGCACTTCTACCGATTCCAACAGGTTCGACTTGCCCTGGGCATTCTCCCCCACCAAGATCGTCTTCGGGGCGGTGAACTCGACAAATTGATCGGTATAGTTCCGAAAGTGACGAAGCTGGAGAGACTTCAAATACATAGAATCGGCGATCGCGCAAAACCCAACCGAGTGACGAGTGATCGTCCACACTGCTTTGCCCCAAATCTTACCGCAGCTATGATGGGATGTTTCAACTAACACCCCCCATGCTTTTGGGTGATTTGAATTAAAGTAGTCGGGTGTAGCTGTTATTCCCCTGACTCATGTCTCATCTTTCCTCTGCTGAGTCTGCGCCGACGCAGTCCACCACGCCCTCTCCTGCTGCTCACCTGACGGCCCTGCAAGATTTGCTGGATGTGGTTGCAAAATTGCGATCGCCCGATGGAGGGTGCCCCTGGGATTTAGAACAAACCCCTGCCACGTTGATTCCCTATGTGATTGAAGAAGCGTATGAAGTGGTTGATGCCATTCGCCAAGGAGACCCCGACGGCATTGCTGATGAACTGGGAGATTTGCTGCTCCAAGTCGTGCTCCAATCCCAAATTGCCAGTGAGATGAACCAGTTCACCATCAAAGAGGTGGCAGAAGCGATTACAGCCAAACTCATTCGTCGTCATCCTCATGTATTTGGCTCTGTTGAGGTGGATAGCATGGATGAGGTGCATGCCAACTGGGAGGCAATTAAGGCCGCAGAAGAGAGAGGTGAGAAACCAGAGCTTGTGGACGATGCAATGTTATCGGCTCAACCCCAGCATGCGCGATTGACTCCCAAGCTGCAAAAATATGCACGATCGCTTCCTCCGCTGATGGCCTGCCACAAAATTTCTAAGAAAGCGGCCACGGCTGGTTTTGAATGGGAGAGCGTGGATGGGGTCTGGGAAAAATTCCACGAAGAGTTAGATGAATTTCACCACGCCATTCGGCATGAAAGTAAAGCTCGACAGCAAGCAGAATTAGGCGATCTACTCTTCACCCTTGTCAACATTGCCCGTTGGCATGGCCTTGACCCATCTGAGGCGCTGCAATCAACCAATACACGGTTCATCAACCGATTTTCCCAAGTTGAGGACGCCGCTGGGCGATCGCTCGCTGATTTTTCAATCGATGAACTCGAGCAGTTTTGGCAAGTGGCGAAAGCAAGGCTTGCAGAACAGGAGCAGCAAGACCAGACTTGATGAGCACTCCATACATCTAATGAAGGCGGTTATCGAGTGCTGCCCCCATCAGCTCACCCTTCATTATCTGAAGTGTCGAGATGTGAAAGAGTTGCTGAAGTGCAATCGTCCATAGCCGAGAAATTGCCCGTGGGTGATCTCCCCTGAAGGGAACGCCGTTACGCCGAACAGGTAAACGCCTGCTCGACGCGGATTCCGCTCTGGCTCTAAACGAATCGTCACGTCTGTTCCCGGCGGCACGGGTGATGCAAATTCAACGGTTACGGTTTGGCTCGCTTCATCCCAAATCGAGGAGGCGATCGCTACGTCATCTCCCCTGCGACGGCGACTCCCTAAAAAAGCCTGCGTTTCACTATCCTCAAAACGCACTTGGTTAATGAAACTACTGCCCCCTTCTTGGGTAATCGTGACGCGCTGTAGCGGTTCTCCTGCGGTGCTAGGAATTTCTAAATCAAAGTAATAGCGAGCATTGGGTGCCGATACATGACGCACTGTTGTCGTCGCGTTTCGTAGAGACGGTGGCTGCTCAAAAAACACAGTGCCATCAGCCAGCTGAATCCCTTGAGCCGCAAGCCCTAAACCCACAGCACTGAATGCAAGACTAATACTGGTTAAAACTGTTCTCAGAGGTTTCATGAGAGTGAATCCTTGTGGCGTGTCTGGTTTGTCTGAATTTAAATATTTGTCTGAATTCACGGACTGTCAACTTGATTGTCGACCTTGAGTCGGTGGCAGTCCGGTTCGTGTTTTGAAGCCGAATAAGAATGCGATCGTTGAAAGATGACGATCGTCGATCATTCCAAGGCACTGTTTGTGAGAGTGTTGGGTCGACCATAGACCATACAACCTATTGCCCATATCCTATCTGCGCTGATGACAGGCTATTTGTGCCATTTAACGAAAGATATCGTTTCCGTTATCAAAAATGGTGAACCGCCCAAACCCGAGAAATTGTCCCCGTGCCGCCCCACCCTCTGGGTAAGCCGTGACTCCAAGTAAATACACACCAGCCCTCCGTGGATTCCGCTCTGCATTCAAGCGAATCGTCAGATCAGTGCCGGGTGGAATCGGTGGATCAAAGGTCAGGACAACGGTATTGGTGTCATCGTCAAAATCCGATAGGCCAATCCTCAACTCCTCACCAATACTGCGACGATGTCCCACATAGGCAATGCTTTCCTCCGCTTCAAAATCAATTTCACGGGTAAAGAGATTACCATGTTGCTGAACAATCTCAACGCGTTGAAGAGCTTCACCTGCATTATTAGGGACACTCAGGTGAAAGAAATATTTGACATTATTGTCCGAAACAGACCGTTCTCGAATTGCTGAATCAATGAGGCGCGGGGGATGTTCAAACAAGACTGTTCCATCAGAGAGTTGAACAGCCTGGGCGGCGATTCCCAACCCAACTACCCCTAGGGCAGCCGTTGTTGCGGTCACAAGCATCTTGAGGTGTTTCATCGTTTTGTATTTTCCAGTTGATTGAGTGCTCTAGCCCTACGCTAACGAACCAACTTGAAAATTAGATAAGTCTGTCTGAGAATCCGATGAATGGTTGCATGCTGATGCGCATATCGTTAAATTTTTTCCGGCTTAATGTAGATGGCCATAATGAAACGTATCCTGACAAATCTTGTGCCGCCCACGCAGCGGGCGGCACAAGATTTAGGGTTTTGGTTTTAATTATGTCCAGGTACTTATTTGAAAAGAAGGCGTTGAGTCACCGCACGGTTTGGTTTGGTGCTAGCCGTGTCATTGTCCTAGACCGCCGCCGCACCATTTTCTGGGAAGGCAACGTCTTTGAACGGCGAAACAGAGCCATGGCTAGAGGGCGATTGAATTGGAAAAGACTGCTCCGGTGACGGCTGACCTGGAGATTTTTGATACTTGGACAGCATCGTCAACACTCCGATGAGTGTTGAACTTTCTTGCCGTGTTGATTCAATCATTTGTTGAATAACGCTTGTGTGGTTTTCGCCATAAGAACGCAACTGTTTTTCATACTGAGCCTCCACAATCTTGAGTTGTGCCTCGTACAGCTTCTTGGCTCGTGTTTCAACAGCATCTTTATCAAGATCTGGCGAAAGCTCTAGGCGAACCAGAAGAGACCCATTTCGTTTCTGCTCAATGGCCTGAATCGTTAAATGCTCGTCATACTGTCGCCGCAATTTCTGAAACGACAGTAAAAATGCCTTCCAGTTGATGCCTTCTTTGAAGGAGAGGGCAACCGTTTCAGATGGTTTTTGGAATAGAGCGGTGAAGCCACCTTTGTCAAAGTTTCCGCGACTGGGTCGCCGTTCGGCATACGCGCCGTGCTCATACATCAGATAAAAATAATCACAGACCACATCCTCAAGGGTTGTGGCATTGTCAAGGGTCCAATCTTGTAGACATGCTCCCGTCAAGGTCGCCTCATTAAAATTTGTGGATGGCGCACGAACAGCACTTAAGTTGGCATCCCGAAGATCCGCACGACTCATATCGGCATGACTGAGGTTGGCCTCGCTCAGATCCGCACCGCTAAGAGTTGCTTCACGCAGCAGTGCCCCACTCAGAGTCGCTTTCTTGACATTCACTCGACTGAGATCCGCTTTGCTGAGATCAGATTCACGAAGATTCGCATGGCTAAGATTTGCCCCGATCAAGTTCGCTCCACGGAGGTTTGCTTCACTGACGTTGCCTTCACTGAGATTTGTGTCACCGAGATCTGCGTCACGCAGATTGGCACGACCGACATCAGCTCTCCGAAGATCTGCGCCACGGAGGTTTGCCCCACTGAGGTTTGCGGCATTTAGGTTGGCATCACTGAGATCGGCATTGCTGAGGTTTACAAAGCGGAGAAAGGCTCCTCTGAAATCAGCATCGCTAAGAAAGGCTCCACTCAAATCCGCTCCGCTGAGATCGGTGTCATTGAGAGTTGAATCGCTGAGATTGGCTCCGCTGAGGTTGACCCCACTTAAGTTCGCGCCACTGAGACTCTCACCACTCAAGTTACTGCAACTGAGGTTTGTATATCGGAGGTTACTGCCACTCAAATTGCCGCGACTTAGGTTAGCAAACCGCAGATCGGCATCGCCCAGATCAGCGTGACTGAAATCCGTATCTCGCAGGTCAGCATAGCAGAGGTAAATATCTTGCAGATTGGCTCCACTTAGATCTGGCTTCAGATGAATGTTTTCTCCGCGCCACTGATTCCAAGTTGTAACGCCTTGTCTCAATACCGCCACATGATTGTCATTTGCCACCAGAATCCTCCTGTCAGACCATTCAGGCGATCGCCCCAGCATTCGGCTGAGTGCACGCTCCCCTGCCTTGTGTTCGCCCGAGCCCATCTGCTTTGCATCACCATGTTCGTCTGTTCGTCATTTATGGTCACTTCTCCGGACAATCACGCACTTCTTTTGATAGTTTTCGTGGATTGTTTCTTATCCGAGATTGTGGGGCGCTCAGCGCCCCACAATCTCGGATAAATTTTTCTTGCCCTCTGTTACAAGCTATTTCCTTGATTGGCTTTATCGAGTACAGCCTTGGGTGAATGCATGGCACCCGTATCTCGCTATAAAAAATCCCCGATCGAGAGGTGACCGGGGAATGGTGTTCATATACACGACTTGGCAAAATTTACAGAGGAATGAGCAGCCGTCACACGCCAGGCAAAACACTCTTTGAAATCACACCATGAACACCCCAATTTCCATCGACGACTTGGGTGATACCAAAATCCACGGCCACAGACATTAACGTAATCGCTTCATCCTCAGACATGCCTTGGGTTGTCATGAGAAAATGACGCATTTTGCGAAATGCATCTCGCATTGCCCCATCCACCGATGAATTGCTGTAAATATCTTGCTGGGCCGTATCGCCTAACTCTGCCAAGTAGTTGGCATAGCTAAAGCCATGCACCACATATTCATCTTTTGTTTCTAGCAGTGGATAGTCGAGATCTTCAAGGGTCGTATCGGCTAGATCCGCTTGCTTGTGAACAATGACTTTAATGACCCCGGTTAGAGACGTTTCAATGGCCGTACCCGCAAGCTCCGAGTCCCCTTGTGCGGCATGGGGGTCACCCAAGGATAACAAGGCTCCTTCAACAGCCACGGGGTAATACATGGTGGCTCCTTTCCCAATGCGCCAGTTGTCAATGTTGCCGCCAAAATAGCCAGGAGGAATGGAATCAACAATATCTGTTTCTTTTGGCGCAAGACCGATGACCCCAAAATGGGGCCGAATGGGGACACGCACGTTTTCTAATATCTCAAAATTCTTGTCAATGGTGCTGTGATCGACGGGGACGCCTGGGTAATCAATGATGTCGTGAACCACTCCATAGGGATCCGTTTGGGGAACCCACCGGTAGTTGTAAACAGCTTCGGCCCAGTTTTCTTGTCCTGTCGCATCTACTTCATAGATGGTGATGACTTCGCGGGGTTTCGGATCTTCGATCATGTCATTGTAGTGGTAGCCCCACCACGCGGCTGCATTGCTACCAAAGGTTTTGCCCGCATAGTCAGGATTACTGCTGGGGCGGAGAGCCGCATCTAAGATTTGCACCTCTAGCACATCCCCTGGCTCAGCTCCCGTCACATAAATCGGCCCCGTCAAGATATGAACTCCAAACCCTTCTCCGGCTCCACGGCCAAAGACGGAGGCATCCATCGGCCCTGCCCCGCGTCGATCAACGCCTTTGGCATCTTCTGTCCAGGCAAACACGCTTTCAGCCCCAGGGTCACCCGTCACCATTCGTTCTGCATCGTCATTGGCATGGTGAGTCAGGGTTTCGACGGTGATGATATCGCCAGACTCGACGGTAAGTTTGGGTTCTAAAGATTGGCTAAAGTAGCCCCAGTGAACTGTTTCTGCCGTTGCTGCGAGGTAGTGTTCTGCATGAGCCGCAGCGACGACTCGTCCTTCATTGGAGAAGAGTGCACCGAGACCGACTATTGTCGCAATACTCACTCCCAGCACTGCATAGAACCAGCGCCGAATCCAAGACCATGCCATAGGTTTCTCCTTCTGTTGAGAGATAAATTGTGCTGAGAGAATTGGTCTTATCCTACGAAGAGATGCGGCTCGGGATTGTGTTGGACACTACCGCTATCGATTACGCGTGAGGCATAAAAAAGGAGGCGATCGCCCTCTCTCGAATACCTCGCCTGTTCAACGATGGGGTGACTAAACCCAAACCATATGGGGAACTGTTGAGTTGCATTCAGTTGCGCGGCATGCAACACAGCACAGAGGCTTTTTGCTCAAGACCTCATCTCCTGAACCGTATTGTGGGGCACGGTATCAAGCCGAACACTGGCTTAAGCTATTAGCCTGATTGGGGTGGTGAATGGTTGGTTGTCTCATCTGTGTATGTTTCACCGTATGATGCACCCAATACTAAGGAAAGATTAAGAGACTCTTTTAGGTGTCTTGCCCTTGCTCTTGATTTCGGTAGGATGATTGATTACACCACGTTGAGCCTGATAAGACTGGTTCATCAATGTTTTAACCCTTTAGGGTAGACGCATGTCGCGTTTTCACTTAAAAACCGATAGGAGACACTGTTTTAATCATGATTAACCGATTTGATCGACGCCAATTTCTACGTCAGTTTGCACTTGGAGTCACCTCTGCTATTGTTCTCGCATCCTGTGCATCTACGCCAGACGCTCCCGATACGGCGGCTACAGATGGGGCAGAAGACGGTGCTGTGGAAACCTTAGTGGTCGCGACCGAACCTGCCTTCCCTCCCTTTGAGTTTCAAGCTGAGGATGGCAGCTATGACGGATTTGATATCGATCTGATGAATGCGATCGCCGCTGCGGCTGGGTTTGAAGTGGAGTATGAAAGCCTTCCCTTTGATGGCATTATTCCTGCTCTGCAAGCCGGAACGGTGGATGCTGCCATTAGCGCTATGACTATCACCGAAGAGCGATTGGGCACGGTTGACTTCTCTAGCCCCTATTTCAAGGCAGGGTTGGCGATCGCCGTCAAAGAGGATGACACGGAGATTACGTCCCTTGACTCTCTCCAAGGCAAGACCATTGCCGTTCAAATTGGCACCACTGGAGCAGAGATGGCCAACAGTGTTGAAGGCGCGTCTGTGAGTACCTTTGATTCTGGGCCGCTGGCTCTGCAAGAGTTGGCCAATGGCAATGCCGATGCGGTGATTAATGATGCTCCTGCGACCTTAGATGCGATCGCCAGTGGCAATATCGAAGGTCTTACTATTATCGGTGAGTTGCTGACTGAGGAATTCTACGGCATCGCGACTCCCCAAGGAGCAGACAGCCTAGCGTTGATTAACGATGGACTCGCTGCCATCATTGCAGACGGAACCTACGCTGACATCTACACCAAATGGTTTGGGGCAGACGCACCCGAGCTTCCAAGTGAAGTAACGTTCTAAGTTGGCCGCATCAATGCGTAGGGACGCACAGCCGTGCGCTCCTACGAAACGTGTAGACAGGTGAAGTCTCTGGGCGTCATTCGAACAAAACCTCACATCCTGTGTCGCCCGATTAGCAGGCGATACAGGATGTAGAAGAGTCTGTTTGATGATGGCTAGCTCCTTACTCTATTCCCCATCGTGTTGTTTCCAAGGTTGGCAGGATGCTGGACTCTCTGACGGTAATTTTTGAAGCGCTGCCAACTTTAATTCAGGGTGCGTTTGTCACCTTGAGGTTGACTGCTGTTGCGGCTGTTCTGGGTATCGTTGGGGGCACAGCGTTGAGTCTCTTGCGTCTGTCACCCATCACGCCGTTGAGTATGCTGTCGCGTATTTACGTCGATTTTTTCCGAGGAACGCCTCTGCTCGTGCAAATTCTCTTGATCTATTTTGGGCTTCCGGCAATTCTCCAAGACATGGGGCTTGATTTTTCCCTCGATCGGTTTGCGGCGGCTGTTCTGGCGCTCAGTCTCAACACAGCGGCGTACAGTGCTGAGGTCATGCGGGCAGGCATTCAATCGATTGCCCCCGGACAATGGGAAGCGGGTAAAAGTCTCGGACTCAACCCCTTGCAATCCCTGCAACACATCATTCTGCCTCAGGCATTTCGTCGAATGATTCCGCCTCTAGGCAATGAGTTCATTATTTTGCTGAAAGATACGAGTTTGGTTGCCATTATTGGGTATGAAGAGCTGCTGCGCCGTGGACAGTTGATCGTTGCAACGAACTATAAGGCGTTTCAGATTTATATTTCAGTGGCGCTTGTTTATTTGGTGTTGACTCTCTTTGCGTCTCAGGTGTTCAGTTTATTAGAGTGGTGGGCCGACCCAATGGCGCGTCAACAGAATCCAAAATTTCAATTTATTGGTCGCCTGATGAAGCGCACCTCTTAGTTTCTCTCGCCATAACGTCACAAGCGATTGATCATCTCTCGCATCCGGGAGACCGCTGGTTGGTTTGTTCATCTTTGTATAGCAGTCCGCACGTAGGTTAGGACA
>JBCCWF010000011.1:0-31919 GCA_039194035.1 Cyanobacteria bacterium P01_E01_bin.6
TTGCAATTTTGAGAAGTTTGCCAAGTCATGAGCGAAACGGATTGAGAGCAACTCGTAAATAGCTAGCCATCATTAAACGTAACTTTCCCAATCCTTTGCCGCCCGCGCAGCGGGCGGCAAAGGATTGGGGGTTTTGTCTTAATTCCGTCCAGGTACTTAACTGATAGTCAATCAGTTTTGGAGTGTCTGATGATTAACTACGAAAAGAATCTGTTCTTTTTGTTAGATACCATAGGAATTTCTCTGTGCTTGTACGGATTCTTGCCGAAAGATTCATAGTAGAGTTCCTGGGAACTAATGACGCCGCCTCACTGCCCCATAGGAAATACTAGAGCCATGCACCTACAGAGGGATGATACTTCTAATGGCAAGAGATGGCGTTAAGAATTTTTTGAGGCGAGCCAGACGGGCAAACCCCGGTACTGGCAGGTTTAGATTTAGTGATGCCATCGGTGGTGGTGATAATGATGACCTTTATCGCATTCGGCTAACAAACAAAAGCAGCTTAAACCTCAAGGTCAGTCGATTGAGGGCAGATGTTGATGTTGAGTTATACACCTTTGACCAACCGCGCAGCGATGTCATAAAAGAGATTGGAAGAACTCCATTCAGCGACCTGCGCCGCCGATCAATCCGACAGTTGCTCAACTTAGAAGCGAGTGAATCGGGTGCCAGACGAATCCGGATGACGGAAGACCTGGAAGCAAACGATTACTACCTTCGCATCACTCCTGGCAAGCGTAACGCAGAAACAAATTATCGGGTTGTTCTGCGCGCAACTGAAATTGCTGATTCCAATACAGGCTCTGGTGGATCGGGTGGGGGCGATACAGGATCGGGTGGAGGTGATACAGGATCGGGTGGAGGTGATACAGGATCAGGTGGAGGTGGCACGGAACCCACTATTCCTGCTGATGGCAATAACTCACGGGCAACTGCACAACTGTTAACCGTTGATTTTAAGCAACGTACCTACGACAACAACAATTTGCCGTCTGGTTTTACGGAGCAAACCTTCTTCTTGGGCGGCGACGATAATGAAGACTACTTCAAGTTTGAGCTGCAAACTGCATCAACAGTTAACCTGAACTTGACAGGACTCAATGGAGCAGCCCTGAGTGCTGATCTTGATGTACAAATTCAAGATAGTCTTGGTATCCAAAAAGCAATATCTAATGGCTTTGGAAGTAGTAACGAAGCCATATCAGATCAAGTACTCCCTGCAGATACCTATTTCATCCGTGTATTCAAAACGCCAGGACTCGGAGAGTCGAACTATGCACTGACGGTTTCAGCTCTACCAGAGGACATCGATCCCAATGGAGCAGGAGAAACGGCAGCAACAGCTGCTGAACTTGACTTAAGTACACTGACAAATGGCAAAACTTTCAATGATTTTGTTGGAGGTGCAGATACAAATGACTACTATAAGGTCGTGATTCCAGCGGGTGGTGGATTCATTGGCATCGATGTCGACGAAATCGAAGACGATGATATCGACGGTCGAACCAGCAATTTAGATCTGCAAATCATTCCAGCTACTTCATTAGATGGCAATGGAGACCTCATTCCAAGTGCCCCCGTGACCACCTCTGCCCGCGATGGCGCTAATAAAGAAGAGGTGGCAGGAATCTTTGAAGAGGGCACCTACTTCATTCGGGTGTATCCTTCGACAACGGATGATGGCGCCTTTTACCGAATGAATTTGCAGGCTTTCTCAATCCTAGACGTACCTGCCATCGTTAATGACATCAATCCTGGGACTCCTTCGTCTCTGACTGGCACTACTCTTGTGGGAGACCCATCTGCCAACTCGGGTAACGGAATTCTTTATTTCTTTGCGAATGATGGTACTGGAGATGCCTTGTGGCAGAGTGAGGGAACTCTCGCCACAACCGTGAAAATTGGTGCTCCGACAGATGCCAGTAGCTTCAACAACCTGATCAATGTCAATGGCGACATCTTCTTTACGGCAACAGCAACAGGCACAGGAACCGAACTCTATGTGTATGATGGCAACAATATCAGCCTCGTACAGGATATCAACCCAAATGCGAATGCTTCAGGCATTGTAGGCAGCTCTCAGTTTCTTGTGGCAGATGGAAAGCTATATTTCACGGCCAATGATGGAACGACAGGTACTGAACTCTGGGTCACAGAAGGAACGGCAGCAACAACGGCTCGTGTCACAGATATTGCAACTGGGTCAGGCCTCTCAAATAATGCTGATCCCAATCAGTTGACCTATGCCGAGAGTGGAGGTAATAAAGTACTTTACTTTATCGCTTCTGACTCTGCAGGCGATTCAGTTTATCAATACAATATCGTGTCCGAGGCGGTATCGAAGATTGGTACAGGTATCCTTGCCAATGACTCATTACCGGATAATTTGACCCTAGCAAACGATAATCTGTATTTCAATGCTGACTCTACTAGCTTCTCCAATGATTTGTGGGTCATTGCAAATGCAGCGAGCAGTACAACAGTCACATCAGTCACAACATCATCTGCCTTTGGTACTAGCAATCCAGGCTATGGGGAGTTTACGGCTTTTGATGGCACTCTGTACTTTGTCGCTAGTGATGATCAAAACACGAGAGGTATTTGGCGAGTTAACAGCACTAACAATGCCGTTGAGCAAGTTGCTGAATTAGGGGGCGTTGACTCACTGGCTCCAGAGCAGCTCACCGTACTGACTAGCGGTAGTACCGAAACTCTATACTTCATTGGAAATACTACCTCGGACGGGCAACAACTGTGGGGTATCTCTGATGCGAATGCTACGGCAGCGTCTGGATCTATTAACCTATCGCTAGGCAGCAGCACAGGAAGTTATGAGGTGACGAGTGACTTGAGAAATGTTGATAACCTCACTGTTGTCGGAAGCGGTACTCCCACGCTTTACTTCACAGCGGCTCAACTTGATGGCGTCGGCGATGATATTACAGGCAATGAACTCTTCAAAGTAGATGGGGTGTTGTCTGGTATATCGAGTCCATTTGCGAATATTCGTCCTGATGATTTAACCGCAGTGGATTCGAACAATGATCCAGCTCCCATCATCCGAGGCTCTAATCCATCTAACCTTGTTGAGGTTGGCGGTCGTCTCTTCTTCGTTGCAAACAACAACTCTGAGGATGCAGACGGGAATGCGATTGGCGCAGGAGAGGAACTCTGGGTGTTGGGAATCGAGGTATAACGGATTACATCTCGATTAAGCCCACCCTTGTATGTGCATAACATAAAGCGATCGCCCGTTACTTTAGAAGGGGCGATCGCTTCTCTGTAGGTGTTTATTCATGCAATCAGCCGCTTGTATTTTAAGGCGGGATACTGGGGCGCTCCGCGCCCCAGTATCCCGCTAAATTCTTTCCGGCTTAAGTTATAAGCCCAATCAACGGGGAATGAACTTAAATGAACTCAGGTGAAACGCTGGTTGTCATTGATCTGCTCGAATGCTGCCATCATGGTTCTACACATTCATCATATAGACATCATCGCATCATCATTACATAAACAATAGACATGGATTGCCATTCAAAGGTTCTACACATTTGCAATGATTTAATGCTAGACAAGCTCGGCGATCGCCGGATGATAGAAAAATGCTATCCCGACAACGACATAGGTTGCTAGCAGCAAAGCTCCCTCTAGCCAGTTGGAACGCCCGTCAGCGCTGACCGAGTTTGCGATTAACACGGCAACCGCGACAGCGACGAGCTCAAATGGATTGAAATTCAAATCCATGGGTTGCCCCATAAACCACCCGACAATGACGAGGAGTGGAGCAACAAACAGTGCGATTTGCAGCGTTGATCCAACCGCAACAGAAATAGATAAATCCATCTTATTTTTCATGGCAACTGTCACAGCTGTTGCATGCTCAGCTGCATTCCCAATGATGGGGAGCAAAATGACCCCTGTAAACAAGCTAGTCAAGCCAAGTTGAGTCGTAGCAACACTCAAGGAATCAACTAAAAACTCAGATTCAATGGCAACCAGGACAGTAGCACCAAGCAACACACTGACCCAAAGCGAAAGATTGGGCTGACTCGTATCTCCCTCTTCGCTTCCATGCTCTTCACCAACCTCACATAAATAGCTGTGGGTTTTCATGGAAAACAACAGAGTCAATGCGTACACTCCAATTAAAACAACGGCCACAGCAACCGATAGAGTCTGAATGGTGGGTTCATCGATGCCTTCAGAAGTGTAATTTACTGCTGTTGGAAGCAGCATCGCGATCACCGCAAGGTTCATCGAGGATGCATTGACTCGCGCCACTACAGGTTGAAAGGACTGCTCCTTGAACAAGAGTCCTCCAAGCAACATGGAAAGCCCCATGACCAGCAATAAGTTACCGATGATAGAACCGGTGATACTGGCTTTGACGACGCCGATTAAGCCAGCTCTCAAGGCAATGAGCGCAATAATTAATTCGGTTGCATTTCCAAAGGTTGCATTCAGCAAGCCGCCTAAGGTTGGCCCCGAAACCACTGCAATCTCCTCAGTGGCGGTGCCCATCCAGGCAGCCAATGGCAAAATTGCAAGACCCGCTGTAATAAAGACGGCTAGTTCACCCCAATGCAACACCTGGGCAAGGATAGAAATTGGGATAAAAATGAGCAATATGCCGAAAATAACGTTCTTCGTCACACACGTTCTCCTAAATAATAAAAATCTGAATAAGGGGACTTAGGGAATAGCGGGAAAGGTCAGCATGAGCTTTAAATACGATGTTCAACCATAAAACTGTGATGTCCTGCCTGAGCTTAGTGTACGCATTCCTCTAATAAAGCTAACAATATATTTCGTTGCCCATATCCGCCGCTGCATGGAGTTTCGGTGCAATCGTCAGGATCTGGAGTTTAGACTAAGCAAAACTTACCCCCTCTTTTTCAGTGAGGGCTATGGTAGAACATTGCTTCATTTTTACAATGCTAAGCCGCCTGTTTGGAGTCCTTTTTGGGGCGCTTGCCCCGTTTTCTGACAATGGGATAGCGCGGTTTACGATTGCGGAGCTTTCCAGTGGGCCAACCGGGGGCTTTTCCTCGGGGTTTGGGTGGACGGCTCGGCGAGCCCAACTGCGCTAAAAGTGCAGCCATGCCATCGGCAACCCGTCCGGGGGAGAGCCG
This sequence comes from Cyanobacteria bacterium P01_E01_bin.6, assembly GCA_039194035.1. Taxonomy (GTDB): domain Bacteria; phylum Cyanobacteriota; class Cyanobacteriia; order CAKZMO01; family CAKZMO01; genus JBCCWF01. The sequence goes on from JBCCWF010000011.1 coordinate 5,136, forward strand.
ACGCATTGGTTTTTGCCAGGGAAGGGGATTGTCTTGAACGATGTCTCGAGCCAGCCACAATTGCCAAGTCGCGAGGGGCATCAGATCACTCCAACGCTCTGCAGCTCGAGGGTCATTCAACTTCGGTAGGGTCCAATGCAAGCGTTGTTTCAAAAAGCGGTACCAATGGTCAATGGCAAAGCGTCGCAGATAGTGTCGCCACAGGGCATCGAGCGGAGGCATCGTTTCCCCCACCCAGACCAACCATAACGGACGGATGTCTCGGGACACCCCCGTTTCATCCAATCGTTGCACCTGAATGAGCGTCATTGGATGGTGGGGTGATTGTCGAAAATGGAGGGCATACCAACAGCGCACCCGCAGTCGTCCAAGGCGTGGATGCTGAGTGAACACCTCCTCGTTAGCCTGCTACCAGGTGCTCGAATCGTTAAGCTTGAATTTTGCCCCATGCCATCGGGGACGTCCTCGTCCACTGTAGGGTTCAGGGGCACTCCACAGGTTCCGATTGGAGCGCACTCGCATTAACTTATCGTCCTCGATATCTGCCGTTTGCAGCACGAAACTCGCACAGCCATATTCGCTATCCCATAACGTAAGGGGGCGACGAGGCAAGGCCTGACACACCTGCTTCAGTTGAAAAGCCGCTTTGCTGATAGGATTTTCCCAACTGGTGATGCGTTCATGGCGTAAGGGCAATGCCCAGCTACCCTCTGCTTCAGGAACCCATGCCAAGCTGCTGTAGCCCTGTCCCACCCTCACCGGACGACCGCCGCTTCCGTTTTGAGCTGAATGTTCGTAAGTTCTCTCTCGCAACCGATTGGCATCCGGCCTAGCCCAACAGGTATGGTCTCCTGCAATGACAATCTGGGTGGTTTTGGGAATCTGCTCTACATAAAGCTGCATCATCCGCTGCCGCTGCGGGCGGCTATCTTGAAGTGTTTCATACACACTTGGCCAGCAACGCCGGAAGAACGGTGATTGGGACAGTTCTGCAAAACTGTAGGCTTTTCGAGTCGTCAACACGGCATCAATCAATTCAAAGGTAGCGTCATGCGCCTTTCCCAAATACTGAAAAGCGCGATGACGGAATCCTAACAAGCTATCGTATGTCATAGGGCAGAAGCAGAGATAAAGGTTGTTTTCTTTAGCTTCTGCTAAAAAGCGGTCTGAGTATCGCTCAGCCGCTTTTTTCTTCACCATTTAGTCTAAACACCAGTCAGGATGAAATGGGAGCTTAAAGAAATGGGAGTTTAAAATTGAAGGCCCCATCATCTAACTGCTGATTCTTCATCATGCTTGCCTGGATGCCAGGCAATGTGTTCGTTATGACGCAGAGGATATCCGATTCTGTGCATTAGAATTATGGGGTTTGGCGCACGTATCGATATTGATATTACCCTCTGCTATGCCGCATCCTATCTCCAGTTATCAAGAGGCTGATTCTCAACGGCGCACAATTCGCCCAATTGGTGCCTATGCACTCTATGGGATAGCAGCCTTGGAGGATGCTCTTATCGGACTTGACTCCGTTCGAGGGTATCTTTTGAAAATCAATTGTCAGACCGACAGCACGACTGTGCTGAACCCACTTCATGTTGATGATTATGTTGATGGCAATGGATTGGCTATTTGGGAAAACACAATTTGGTTCACGAAGGGACAGGATGTTTTTTGGAGTAGTCTCGAAGACTTGAACCCACATCATTTTGTGACGCTGTCATACCCTGCGGACGGAATCGCTGTACATGATTCAGTCGTATATGTGTCTTCTCAGAAATCGGGATATATCCAAATTTTTGAGCGTCAGACTGGACAACGAATTACGATGTTTTCCCAACCTGGTGTTGGCATTGAGAATTTGGTTGTGCGAGATGATGCATTGTGGGTGAGCGATCGCACCGAGCAAACCGTGTATTGCCTGGATCGAGCAACAGGGGACATTCGCTTTAGCCTCTTGACACCTTACAGCACACCGACGGGCTTAGCTTTCTTTCCGTCTCCCGATAGGGGACAAGACATTCTTTACATATCCTATGCCTTGGAAGAACCCTATATTCGAGATGATCCCAACGCGGAGGATCCGTATCAGTTGACCTATCGTCAGAAAACATTTATCCATCCGCTTCATATTCACATTAACACCGAGGAAAAGTACACCCTCTCCAACGGCTACTTGATTGAAATGTGCTACGTCGAAGAGATGCTGCCATTGGATGCGGTCTCCTTAACAAATTTAGAATGGCGTATTGCTTTACCATCAGAGACCGTTCGTCAGACGATTCGCTATATCGAACCCTTTGGTTTACCGTTTACAGAAGAAGTGAAGGATGGGCAGCGCATTGCGGTGTTTCGGTTTGACACCCTCAAACCCAACCAAGGGGCAATTTTCGGATGGAAAGCGTTGATTGAGGTTCGGAGCCTCAAATATTACTTGACCCATGAAGACGTGGCGGATACGCCCGCAATGCCCATTGATTTTGCTGCTCAATATTTGGTGGACGATGATGATTTAGCGATGGATTCACCAATTATTCGGAGTGCAGCAAAAGACGCCAAAGGCACAGAAACGAATCTGCTGCGCAAGATGTTGCGGATTCGCAACTATGTCTATGATCGGCTTTCCTATGGGATCAAACCGCACATTGATTCTCCCGATATTGCTTTGGAACGGGGCATTGGATCCTGTGGTGAGTACGTTGGCGTGCTCCTAGCTTTGGCCCGGCTCAACAATATTCCTTGCCGCACCATTGGACGATATAAATGCCCTCAGCAACAAGATTTGCGCAACATTCCGCTTGAACCGGACTTTAATCACGTGTGGTTGGAATTTTATGTGCCGGGACGAGGATGGGTACCCATGGAATCGAATGTGGATGACGTGATTGATCAGGGCCCGTATCCCACTCGCTTTTTCATGGGTCTCGCGTGGTATCACATTGAGATTGGGAAAGGTATTTCCTTTGAGAAAATGAAGGCCGACGATATGCCAGAGGATGTTTCGATTGGTGATTTAGCACTCAACCATATTCGATTCAAAATTCTGGAAGAACTGCCTCCATTGCCAATTGATGACCCTATTTTTGCGAACTCTATCTATGCCTGAGCCTTCTTTGTACCCAGAATTGAAAACTGAGTTTTGGGAACAACGTTACCAAGAAAGAACAGATCGCTGGGATTTGGGACAACCCGCCCCGCCGTTTGTCCACTTGCTGAACAGTGCAGATGCTCCAACTCCTGGACGAATGATTGTATTGGGATCGGGTAATGGCCATGATGCTCTGTTGTTTGCCAAGCATGGTTTTGAGGTGATAGGGATTGACTTTGCTCCATCAGCGATCGCCCATGCTCAAGCAGCTGCTCACGCAGAACACCTCACTGCTAAGTTTATTCAGCGCGATATTTTTGAATTAGCCAATGATTGGTCAGGGCAGTTTGATTATGTGTTGGAACACACGTGCTTTTGTGCGATCGCCCCTCACCAACGCTCTGCTTATGTGTCATTGGCTCATGAATTGCTGTGTCAGAACGGTGAGCTGATTGGACTCTTCTGGGCTCATTCAAAACCTGGAGGCCCCCCATTTGGAACGACTCCAGATGAAATCCGTGATCTCTTCTCTCAAAAATTCCAGCACCTCAATCTACACCAGGCAACAAACTCAGTGCCCAGTCGTGCTCCTGATGAATATTTGGGTCGCTTTGTTGCGTAGGGAAGCATCGTTTGAAGACGCACATCGCTAAAGGCGTGCAAAAACTGTCGAGTATTGGTTCACCTGTTGCGCTCAACCATGGCGAGAGATAGCGTCACATGCATGTCATCCCATTACTCTCGCAAAACGTACCCAACACCACGGACAGTTTGGATCAGACGCTTTTCATTGTCAGCCTCTAACTTTAGGCGTAAATATCGAATGTAGACTTCGATAATATTGGAATCGCCCATGAAGTCATATCCCCAGACTTCTTCCAAAATGCGATCGCGTGTGATGACCTGGCGAGGATAGGACAGTAGATATTCCAGCAAATCAAACTCTTTGGCCGTCAGCTCAATGGAGCGATCGCCACGCGTCACTTCTCGTGTCTGCCGATTCAGCATTAAATCTTCGAACCGCAACACTTCTTCTTCCGTATCCTGAGTGCGACGGAGATGAGCACGGATACGAGCCAACAATTCCTCAATGCTAAACGGTTTAACCAAATAGTCATCAGCTCCAGCATCCAGTCCTGCGACGCGATCGCTAACATCATCTTTCGCCGTTAGGAGAATGACAGGAACCTTTGAACCCGTCTGACGTAGACGACGACAAACTTCTAGTCCCGTCATTCCCGGCATCATCCAATCGAGAATCACTAAATCAGGATTTGCATTGCGGATTTGTGTGAGGCCTGTCAATCCATCATTAGACACGTTGACGTCGTATCCCTCATATTTCAGCTCCATTTCAATGAATCGCGCGAGCTTCTCTTCGTCTTCGACGACTACGATTGTCTGTGCCATGGTCGTTTATCAAGTGGGAAGGTAACGTTACGGTAAAGGTGCTGCCGTGATCAAGTTTTGAATTGACGTGGATTGTACCATTCATTCCTTCAACCAAAGTTTTCACAAGTGACAAACCAAGGCCATGTCCACCAGTTGATCGGGAACGAGCAGCGTCGACTCGGTAGCATCGATTAAAAATCTGTGATTGATGTTTAGCAGAGATGCCTACACCGCGATCGCACACCTGGATAATAGCACTGTTATTGGTTTGCGCTAATTCCACCACAATGGGCTGGTCTACGTTGGAGTAACAAATTGCGTTTTCGACTAGGTTAAACATGACCTGTTTCAACCGATCAGAATCTGCAATCGCATAAATATCTGGAGACGAGACATTGAGCTGAATGGCATGGGTGTGCTTGAGTTGCAGAATTTTAATAAGGTTCTCTAATTCACGATTTAAGTTCAGTGGGATGAGAGAAAACTGCAGGTTGCCACTATCTGCACGAGCCAAATCAAGCAAGTCTTGCAAGAGCCGAATGGTTCGTTCAGCCTCGGATGTGGCGGCTTGAAGAGCTTCTTGCTGAAGTTCATTCAGTGTTTGACTACGACGCAGAATGCTTTGCAAATAACCATACACAATCGTCAGTGGGGTTCGTAATTCGTGGGAGATATCGTTTACAAACTGTTTTTGCTGAGCCAATGCTTCTGCTAAGCGCTGAAGAGTGACTTCACACGTCTGTGCTAGTTCCCTCACTTCGGATGGAGCATTCTCTAAATGAAATTGAACGTGGTCAAGGTCATCGACCGTTAGGTTTGCTGTGATACGGCTGATTTTCCTAAGTGGCTGCACTGATCGGCTCACGTAATAGGCGATCGCCGCCGTGAGTAGGGCGATCGCTAGCACGGTTGCGGTGCCTAGATTCAGCATCAATTTACCGAACATCTGGTTGCTCTCGGTAATATCCAGGGCAACGTGCAGCACGCCTAAGGTTTCACCATCCACGATAAGAGGGACTTTGCATCCGATATAGTGTTGTCCATCGGTTTTAAAGACATTTGGTTGTGGCGAGAGCTTGGGAATATTCAACAGCTTCACGAGAAACTGATCATCGTGCCACGGGCTTTGAGATTGAGCCAGAATTGAGCCTTGAGCATCACTCACAATGATTGACACATCTGGAAGCGATCGCACCATGACTGCCTTTTGCAACGCCGCATCATCCGACATGCTGGTGGTATAAGCTTCGATGTCTTGGGGGATTTGGCGTGCAACGTCGTAAATCTGCTGTTTCTGGCCTCCCATCACGATGTCTTGTGTTCGCCAATACATCCATCCTGAAACCCCGACGATGCCCAACACTGACATGCAGGTTACCCCAGCCGTCATTCGAAACTGAAGCGAACGAACATCAACCCCACCGTATTTGGTCAGGGCGCGTTTAATGCGAGGAACAATACTGTGCCAAGATTTCATCAAGACGTGCCGTAAACGTCACAAAAGAATGTGTGGAGGAAGCAGAGATGCAGTCTCTAAAGGATTGGCGATGTGTTTACAGACAATGTCCGCATAACCAACATCTACAAATGCCGATCGTTAGAAACCAACGTTGGCTACACGAAGGTTGCGATTGACTTAGCCTCAGCAGGAATTTCTAATGCAGAAGAGCAAAAAAGCATGCTGATAATCACCATTTCGCTTGTCTAAGTGGCTTGGCGTGATTAAACTGAAAACCAAAAACCTGGGAAACTCCCCGAAGGGGAACTCCCCAGGTCTTTTAAAGTGAGTTTATTGATGCCTATCTACTTCGTATCAACATCGTGTCATTAATGATGCCGTCCCCATTCTCACTTACTAAGGTAATCCACTTATTCTGCCTGGGGATGAGTTTTTAATGAGTGTTGTTTGATCCCATTCTCAGCAAATATTAAGAAATGAAAATAGCTTGTATTTTAAGGTGGCATGCTGAGGCGCGGAGCGCCCCAGCATCCCGTTGAGTTTTCCAATCTTAAGTGATTAAGCCGACATGAACATCAAAACTGGAGTGTTTTGCTGGGCGTAATAATGCTGACGGAGAGCAAGTTTTCGATTGCCTGCGCATAGGCAGCAGCACCAGTCTCGACAACATTATTATGCCCAGCACCTGGTACTAACAGGAGTTCTTTGGGACTTGGCGTCTTGTCGTAAAGCAGTTCACTCATATCGACAGGTACTGTATCGTCATCGGTGCCATGTACATACAGCACTGGCATTGTAAGTTCAGTGACCTTCTCTAGAGACTCAAAACGCTGGGTTAAGATCCGGTTGATGGGCAAGAAGCCGTAATTCTTGGTCCGGTTCGACATTTCTAACATGGACGTGAATGAACCTTCAACAATCAACCCACCAATCGTTGGATGATGGGTAACCAGTTCAATCGCGATCGCCCCCCCTAAGGAATGACCAAAGACGACAATGTTTTCTGAGGGCATTTGTAAGTCTTGGGTCAAATACTGCCACGCAGCCTCTGCATCTTCATAGACCTTCATTTCACTGGGAAACTCGCCATCGCTTAATCCGTAGCCCCGGTAGTCAATCATCAACACTGAAAATCCAAGGCTATGAAACCAGGCAGCTTTGGATGCATTAGCACTCATGTTGTCGCCATTGCCATGAAAATAGAGGAGCGCTGGACGATTTTCCTGACGTGACGGCATCCACCAGCCGTGGAGCCGTTCTATATTGGCATCACTAGAAACTGGAATCCAGACATCGGTGTAGGGCACCTCAAAATCTGCTGGGGTGGTTGTGATGGTGGGTGATGGAAAGAAGATAATGCGATGCTGTTGCTGATAAAGGAAGAGACATAATCCTCCATAGGCAACAGAAAGAAGAGCGATCGCGATAATGGGAAGCTTGAGCAGCAAGAGTGAAGTCAATTTGGACATAGCAGATGGAATGGCAGCGTTGAACAAGCCACCGTCATTCTAGTGTGGTCGAGTCAATGTTGGTTGATATTAAGCCGGTCAAGCCTATTCTTTCGTTATGGCGGATACGGTTGGGCACGAGTTATGACAAGGTCGATAGTAGGATGATGCCAGAGTACGCAGGGCGATCGCCTCTGTCTAGGGTTAGGGTTGGCACTGCCGAGACGGATGCAGGATGCTCAACTGCGATTGGTTAGCACCCTAACAGGGGTTGATACGCTTACGTCACCGTTACTACCTGAGTTCAGCACATTCATGTATCGGATTTTCGAGTAGCAATGGATCACCATAGTCTTTGTGTTTTCTCATGAGTGGGCATACTCAGGCCATTGACGAATGCATGTGTTACCCTCGCAATTAACAGGCTTGTCATTTAAATCACTCAGCCCTGGGAGAAAAATTATGGTAATGGTTGCTCAGGCTCGCCCTAGTGAGCGAGCAGAATTTATTAAAAATACCTACATACACCTTGCTGGTGCCGTAGGAGCTTTTATCGTCGTTGAGCTTTTACTGTTCCAGCTTGGTATTGCTGAAATCCTGTTCAATTTCGTCGCCGCTAGCCGATTCGGCTGGTTAGCGATTCTAGGGGGCTTTGCACTGCTGGGCTATTTTTCCAGTAGCATGGCGGCGAAAGCGGATGATGTCAACACCCAATATACGGGCTTAGGAATTTATGTGGTCGGTGAAGCGGTTATTTTTGCACCGCTTCTATATATGGCAGCATTCTTCTCTGACGCATCTGTGATTCCTACCGCGGCAATTATCACGCTGTTTATGTTCGCGGGTCTCACTGCTGTCGCATTTACCACCAAAAAAGACTTTAGTTTCTTGGGCGGCATCTTAAAAATTGGCGGATTTGTTGCCCTTGGCCTGATTGTTGCCAGCGTCATTTTTGGATTTAGCTTGGGTGTATTTTTTGCCTTTGCGATGGTCGCGTTTGCCTCGGCAGCGATTTTATACAAAACGTCGAATGTGATGCATCACTACTCCACACGACAGCATGTCGCCGCGTCCTTAGAATTATTTGCCGCTGTCATGCTCTTGTTCTGGTACGTTTTACGAATTGTGATGTCGTCACGCCGCTAGAATGCCTAGAGCCGCGACATCGAAATACGCGACATCGAAATAAAAGATAAGGAGGGAGTTGGCAGGACGCCGCTTCCTCCTTCCTTTTTGGGACAACCATGCAATTGACGCAAAATAGGTGAGTTTAAGCTCATGATGTTTTTTTGGCACGGCTCGATTTTCGCTTGGTTGATGCTTTGGACTGAGCAGTCACAGAGGCTGAAGAATCCGCATCACCATTCGCGCTTTGAGCATGAGCTGTCTGCGCGTTGCTCCGGTGCGTGTCGGCTTGGCTCAGGAGGGATGTCGCAAAGGCGATCGCCTCTTGATCGGTTTTGCCTCCAGCTAGTTGAGCGAGTTCTTCTCGACGGGCATTTGCATCCAATGTCGAAATTCGTACAACTGTTCTCACATCCTCCTCGACGTTCATCTCTGTTACTGCTCCGGGCATCGTGGAATCAGAAGCCGCCTTCGTTGACTGGTCATTACGGTTTTTTGAGGAACTGTTTGAAGCACCGATGACTTCTTTCTCGACATGAAAATGAGTGTCAGCCATGGCCGCGACCAATGGTTGGTGCGTGACGCAGAGCACTTGATGATGGAGTCCGAGTAAGTGAAGTTTTTCGGCGATCGCCTGAGCGACTCGACCCGATACCCCCACATCAATTTCATCAAATACCATCGTGCCCACCGCATCTGACTGGGATAAACAGACTTTGAGCGCCAGTAAAAAGCGGCTCATCTCACCCCCTGAGGCTGTTTCAGCCAAGGGTTGGAGTGGTTCACCCGGATTGGGACTCAAGAGGAATGTGATGCGATCAGCCCCCGTCGCAGTTGGGGTTGTGGACGAAACGCCTGCTTTGAACTGAACCTTCTCCATGGCGAGTGGCTTCAGCTCTTGAAGTAGCCTGTCTTCTAGTTTTTTGGCGGCGGCATGCCGTAATTCTGTCAACTGTAAACAAGCCGTTTCTAGGTCTTCCTTTTGGGCTGTATAGGCTTCTTCGAGTGCCTCTAGAGACTGAGAACTATCGCTCAACCCATCCATCTGAGCCTGGAGATCTTGGTTTAAGGCGATCGCATCTGCCAGCGTTGGACCATATTTCCGACAAAGTTGCTTCAATTGGCGAATACGATCCTCAATCTCATTGAGCCGTTCTGGGTCCGTTTCAAGATTTTCTCCATAAGCGTTAATTTCCCGGCCAGCTTCTTCGACCTGAGCCAATGCACCACTCACCATATCAAGAATGCTTTGCAGCTCAGGATCATAGTCAACCATTCCTTGAAGCACCTGTTCTGCCCGGCCTAACAAGTCCGCACAAGCAGGGTTAGAATCATCTTGATACAGTGCTTGGTACACGTCATAGCTTTGTTGCTGTAGCTCAACAGCATGACTGAGACGCTTGCGCTCGCGCTCTAACGTATCGATTTCATCGGCATCCGTTAAATTTGCCTCTCGGAGTTCCTGAGCTTGAAATGCAAACAAATCAAGCTGCTGAAGTCTATCTTGCTCCGTTTTTCGTCGTTGCTCCAGTGCTTTTGTGGCAGTTTGAAACCGCTCATAGGCCACAGCAACAACCTGTCGTTGTTGAAGGTGTGCTTCTCCCCCAAAGCCATCGAGCCAATCTCTTTGTACGGTGGATTGCCCAAGTTGAACGGTTTGTCCCTGAGCGGTGATTTCAACTAGGCGATCGCGCAGGGACTCAATCTGCTGCTTATTAACGAGTACTCCGTTAATGCGAGATCGACTGCGCATCCCACCGCGTCCGACAAGCAATTCACGCACACAAATTAAATCGTCATCTGCGTCGATTTCATGGGTTGATAGCCAATCTTTGATATTAGGTGTCATTTCAAAGTGAGCTTCGACAACCCCCTTATCAGCACCAACACGAACAATTCGACCCGGCACCTTTCCTCCTAGGGCTGCATTCAGCGCATCCAGGATAATGGACTTCCCGGCTCCAGTTTCTCCGGTCAGCACATTGAGTCCAGTTCCTAGGGTGAGGTCTAAAGAATCAATCAGCGCAAAATTCTCAATATGAAGAGAGAACAACATGAATTATGGGAAAAATAGCTCAGGATTAGACTATGAATATCGCAAGACGCGCCGTGCAATACACTGGCGTTCATCACTCATACCTGAATGAAATCTAAACGACACAAGGATTTCGTGCAGGCACTTATGCTTAACCTTAGTGTAGTCGGAGTTTGATAGGTCGCAGTTTTGAATTCATTGTTTTCAAGTACCTGGACGTCATTAAAGTCAAAACTCCAAATCCTGTGCTGCCCGCTCAGCGGGCGGTAAAGAATGTGGAAGGGTACGTTGAATGATGGCTAGCCACTCATCTGGGGGAGCGACGATTGCGGCGTGCAAGAATGACATTGTATTTTTGACTCGCATTGGTTTTAAAAATCACCATCGAATTCACACTGAGTCAGCTTTATAGTAGAAGAAGAAACCTGTTCACGTAGAACGATATTGTTCTGCTCAGACTACATGTCCCTGCTCATGCTCCGCACTGTCATCATCTGCAACCATGGCTTTTATCCGTCAATCTAACCCCTGGAACACTTTAGAAAATCGCATCACTCCGGAATCGGTCTTCTACAATCGTCGCCGATTCATGAAGACCCTCATCGGTGCAGGAATCGGAGCCTCAGCTATGTCTCTCATGGGGTGTCAAAATACACAGGGAGCCGAAGCCGTAGAGGCTTTGGCTGGCTTATCTGATTTATCCTTCCGGTCGAATGACAACTTTGTCGAGGGCGATCGCCCTCTAACGGGTCGCGTTGTTGCTGCCACTTATAACAATTTCTATGAATTTGGCGGCACTAAAAACATTTGGGAAAACGCACAATCTCTGCCAACAGACGAGTGGAAAGTGGAAGTCACTGGATTGGTGAATAACCCAATCACCTACGACTTAGATGATCTAACGAATGCCTTCGACCTTGAAGAGAGAGTTTATCGATTTAGATGTGTCGAAGCATGGTCGATGGTCGTTCCCTGGATTGGCTTTCCTATGCGGGCACTGCTTGAAGCCGCTGATCCACAGTCCAGTGCAAAATTTGTCCGATTTAGTACCTACTACGACCCTAGCATTACGACAGGGCCAGGGTTACGCTCTTCCTTTCTCCCTTGGCCTTATACAGAAGGTTTGCGCATCGAGGAAATGGCAAATGAATTAGCCTTTTTTGCGGTCGGCATCTACGGACAGACCTTACCGAAACAGAATGGTGCCCCGATTCGGATGGTCGTGCCATGGAAATATGGATTTAAGGGGGCTAAGTCTATCGTCAAAATTGAATTTGTCGACGCTCAACCTGCAACATACTGGAACACCATCAACAGCTATGAATACAAATTCGAGTCCAATGTAGACCCTGAGGTTCCTCATCCTCGATGGTCTCAGAGAGAAGAAAAACTCTTGCAACCTGGATCGGAATTTAGCTATGAGGTTGTGCCAACGTTGCCCTACAACGGCTATGGAGAATATGTTGCTGACCTGTATGCATAGTGTGCTCTTGACTTCTGAATAAATCCAGGTGATCACATAACTCGGCAAACTTCTCAGAATTGCAACGCAAAAATGAGTGTTTGGGGTGCGCAACGCGCGCCCCAAATCCTGGGTTCTCTGTAAACGTTGCCAAGTCGTGTAATCAAAAAGGTGGTGTCGCAGTGCGACACCACCTTTTTGATTACCTGGATTTAAATCTAGGATGAGTTTTTAGTATTCGCTCAAGTTCAAGCGATAGCGATATCCACCTTGATCCCAGTCTCCAATCCAGACACTATAGGTACCCGCAGGCCAGTAGCCAGATATTTCTGGCATCAAGCCGTTTGCATCATCAGAGCAATAACGTCCATCAGGACCTTCAATGAGTAGCGTGACATCCCCAGGAGCATCAACTGAGGCTCTCAAAAAGCTAAATGGTTGATACAGCTGAACAACGTGGTCAGGAGCATCATAGCTATCCACAAACCCACAGTCATTGGTCGACCGTCCACCTCCAGAATAGCCAGTTCCAGTTTGAGGATCAGGCGTAAATCCTGGAGCTAGGCCAAACGACTGATAATCAGCACGAACTTGCTGAGCCATGCCCACAGCTAGCCCTGAAGAGAGAGTAACTGCTGATAACGTAGTAATTACCGTCTTGAATACATTCATAGCTCCATCCCGTTTATCATCAATAGATCAGATTGTAAAAACATGCATGTACATGAAAATATGCGTGTAAATGTTTCCTAATGCAATTGCAAGGAATCCATTTCACATGACGTTCACGCCACAAACATACTTATTTAAAATAGTTCCCAAAAGTACATAGTCGATTCTCATCACATTGCGAAGCTTGAGTGAAAACCTATTAAGTTTTTTGTGAAAGCTCCTTCTGGTAAAGTTTGTGGCTTCTGTCGACGATAACCAAGGACAATCTCAGTAACGTTTGGGATGGATCTGAATGTCTCAATTGTTACCATTCAACCTTGAGTCTATATCACGCTCTTGATCATGTTCCCGCCTATGAACGCGGCAATTGCAGGGTTGCGACGACGCATACTTCATCTATCGTCATGAATAATATATTCTGCACAACGGCTTATAACGTAAGTGAGGAAGAATCCTGGTTTAAAGTTTGAGCCCTTATATCGACGTATGATGTGCGTCAATTTTTCTAAGACGTCAAAATTTTTGCTTGAGATTGACCCACGCCTGCCATAACCTGCCTCCGCGGCTATTTCGCAGCGCAACCATTTCTTCTTGATGATGTCGTAAGCTCATATTCACACGGTTCCTTCTGTGTCTTGCTTTTTTGAGCATTTTTCGAAGTCTTGAAAACTTGTGTTGGGCGTTCTCAAAATCTGCTTGAACCTCTGTATATTGTGCGTTGAATTGCTTGAGTAAATTCAGCTCTATCTGAAACAATGATCCCGCCATGGCAACCTGGTTCTGAAAACGGTTGCTCGCATCAGCATAAAGCTGCATATCAAGCGAATTATAGTGTTTGATGCATTCAATATCCTCAGCGGAAACAGTCTTTCTCGTTGGTCGCGAGTGATTGACATTTGACCGAGTGTACAAAGCATTGGTTAATCCCAACTGATGACGAAGTAACAAAAGACTTTCGTCAAATCGTTCTGTCACACCAACCATTGAAAAATAGGTTTCTAAATGGGTATGGGCAGCATTCAATAAGGCTTCATCTTGGTTTCCAAACCCAAATTGAAGAGAAATATCGCCGGCGATCGCCCGTGTTTGACCATTATTCAAGTCCATAATCCCGTGCTCAACATAGTTGCTAAGACTCATGTTGTTTTCAGTGACGAGCTTATGGGTGTAGTGTCGAGGATTGTGAACTGCGTAGTAGTAGTGCGAAATGACGCGTTCTATAGGATGCCTCAGCAACGTAATGTATGTGCAGGGTTGAGACAGATAATCATGGAGGCCAAACTGCATATGGCCATACATTAGACGAAGCGATCGCCGTTTTTCATCTGACAATCGTTGCAAATCGTCTAATGTTTCTCCGGAACGTTGTCCACAATGAAACCGGATGTTCTTGGCGTAATTCTGCTTCAAAATATTGACTAGAGTGCGTCCCCCAGTTTTCATTAAATGCAGAAAAATGACAGTTTTTTCCTGTGTGGTTTGAATACCGGGAAGGGTTTTAGTCGTATGGCCTGTAGAATCCATCTCAATCACTTCGTTCATCGATAAAAGAATCACCTGATTCAGCAGTAGCCAGCAGCTTAACAGCACTTATGCCATTTATTTGCGCGACTCATTTGTGCCATTCATTGAGGGCTAGTGCTTGCTAGGCTTTAGTTGCATCAAGCGTTGCCACAATCGCCAGAACCGACTTTGAACCATTCCTTTCATCTCGTTTTGAATCGTGTGAATATTCTGCTTCAATGCCTGTCGCCGTTGTCGAGTTTGCTTCAACTTTTTCCGTGCGCGCTTAATTTTTTTCTTGACTGACCCCAACTGTGTGATGGCTGAACGATATTGTTGATTTGCCTGACTAAAAAAATAATATTCAGTGTGAAATGAATCCCCTATCTTTTGAATGGCCTCGTCTAACAAGTCGTTCCCATACTGATACAGCTCAATATCTAATTGACTGTGAGCTGTAATGACATCGAGATCGCTCGCGTCAATTTCCGTTTGCTTTGGCTTGCGAGAATTCTTATTAAATGAGGCATAAAGCACTCTATCTATGCCTATGCTGTGTCTTAGAGCAATGAGTGATTCATCAAAGCGCTCTGTGATTCCTACGAATAGAAATTGGGAGAGGTTTTGCTTGGCAATATCGAGCAACTCGGTTGTACATTCACCAAATTTGAATTGATCAGATATGGGTCCTGCAATTCGCCGAGTTTGGTCATTGTCAGCGTCTAAACAGCCGAGTTCTAAAAACTCTCGTAAGGTCTGGCATTGCTGCTCATCTGGCAAATATCGCCGTGGATTTTGGTACAGAAAATAATAGAGCGAAACAACCCGACTGACAGGTTCTCGCAGCATCGTGACGTAGCGACAAGGTTGATTGAGGCGATGATGAAATCCGAAGGTTAGGTGACCGTGTAGAAATTTTAAATGGTCTCGCTTTTCAGCAGACAACTGATGAAAGTCAGTTAGTGTTCGTCCCGGTTTGCTGCCGTAATGGAATGTCAGTTCCTTTGGATAGTGTTGCTTCAGCAATTTGAAAAGACTGGTTCCACCCGTTTTCATGAGATGTAGAAAGATGAGGGCTTCGTGGGGTTGCAATCTTTCCAGGTCTGTTTGACTCAAATCCTGATAGGTCGCAAGGGTGGACGGTTTCATAGGGTTGATGGGAACACCACAGAACTCATCGGATTATACAAGACTGGGTCAGTAGCTAGCCATCATTCAGCGTATCCTTCCAAATCCTGTACTGCTCACGCAGCGAGCAGTACAGGATTTGTTTGTCATGACTTGGCAAACGTCTCAAAATTGCAACGAAGAAATAAGGGTTTGGGGTGCGCATTGCGTGCCCCAGACCCTGGTTCCTCTGTAAACCTTGCTACGTTGTGTATGTTTTTGGTTGCAATGACGTCCAGGGACGTCCATTCCGATGAGTTGTTTATGCGATGTGGTTGAGCATCGCTTACCGAGCCAACCTTCCGACGCAATGGTTGTGTTGAAGGTGTCTAGTCCTGAATGTATTCTTGGCCAGCGATCAATGCCAGTTCAGCTCTAACAAATTCACGTCCTAAATACAAGGCATGGTCAAAGCGTGTTACGGGGCAAGGCCTTGTTTCTTCTGTAATCTTCATCCCCAACTCTTTTGCGGTACGCCCAGTGAACACCTGAACAGGTGTGCGTTTTACAGGACGGTTACATGGAATTGGTTTGCCTGTCTCAGGATCAACCGCTAAACCCTTTTCATTAATATCGTTGCTGTAATGAGCGGCGCAGATTAAGTGCTGTTCGCGATTCAGGTAAATCAAGAAATATCCTGCTGGATCCAAATCAATCTGCCGATTCGAAAGGCGATTATCTAGCGCGACCATTGCATCCGCTAGGTTGGATTGATGCAATGGCTGGTGAGCAGGTGAAGGACTGTTGTCGATTGTGTGTGTCATATGACGATGAAGAGAAATAACGAACTACAAAAACACTTCAAAAACAGTAGTCATTTTTGGGAATAGACAGGAATTTACACGACTAGGGGGCGTTTTCCGAGCACCGTTGATGTCACGATGGCAGCATCCAATCCATGACCGATAATCACGAGTCGAGTGACCTGGGGTTCATCCGGTCGCCATGGTCGATCGTAAAACGAATCAAACCGTTGGCCTACCCCTTGAACAACAAGACGCATCATTTTTTGTGGTACCGCAACAAATCCCTTGACCCGATAAATTTCATGGTCAATCACTAGCTGCTTTAATCGCTTGATCAACTCGGTTGGGTCACATGTCTCATGCATTGTCACTTCAACGGACTGAATCTCATCATCATGCTCATGTTCTTCTTCATGATCATGGTGACTCGGACGAGCATCAATGTCATCTTCGACCGCAGCATTGAATCCCAGGAGCACATCAGCAGACATTTCTCCTTGATGACATGGCAGAATCTTCACGCCGTCTGCTGTTTCACTGTTCAGCCAGGTTTCCACCCGAGACCGATCGTGTTCTGTCATGCGATCTGTTTTTGTCACCAAAATTAAATCTGCACAGGCTAACTGATCATGAAATAGTTCTTCGAGAGGGGTGTCATGGTCAAGATTTGGGTCATCCGCCCGTTGTGCATTGAGAGCGTCCACGTCATCCACAAATTGACCATTGGCGATCGCCTCTCCATCTACAACGGTAATAACTCCATCAACAGTCGCTCCAGTTCGGATCTCAGGCCAGCGAAATGCTTGTACCAGAGGCTTTGGAAGCGCTAATCCTGATGTTTCAACAACAATGCAGTCAATGCGATCGCGCCGCTTCAGTAATTCTTGCATTGTAGGCAAAAATTCTTCTTGAACCGTGCAGCATAAGCAACCATTCGTCAGTTCAAGAATATTGTTATCTGCTTCGGTTTCATCATCATCACAGACTTGGCATGATCGGAGGAGATCGGCATCAATGTCCACTTCCCCAAACTCATTGACAAGCACCGCGATGCGCCGACCTTGATTATGTTGCAACAGGTGTCGAATGAGGGTTGTTTTTCCGGCCCCCAGAAATCCAGTAATGACCGTAACTGGAATTTTATGCATAGTAATGTTTCATCTGTACCTCGCAGATGAGCTAGACAGCAGATGATTAGGGGGCATTCTGACTGACCTCATTTCAAAAGTGGAACGCTGAATGTTGGTTCACATGAGCACTTGTATTGCTTCAAGCAAATCCAAAAAGACAGCCGTTTACTCTAAAATTGGTTCACAGTTGCGGGACAGCGTCAGACTTTCACTGAACTTTCCCCGGCCTTACCCAATGAGGCAAGGCATCTAGCGGCTGATCCCCGCTAGACCTAATCATAAGAAATGGGTTAAGTAGCTTGGCGTGATTAAACTAAAAACCCAAAAACCTGGGGAGCACCCTGGAGGGGTACTCCCCAGGTTTTTAAAGTGAGTTTATTGATGCCTATCTACTTAATGGCATCCATGATGCATCGAACCCAATACCGTCTAACCACATTAACAGGCTTTGTTAGACTTCTGATAATCGTTTCAAAACCTCACATGGAGAATTCTTCGCACAACTATTCGGGACACAACCGCCGCTATGCAATTCTTGGGACTGGTGCTGTTGGCGGATACTACGGCGCGTGCCTACAGCGCTCAGGTTGCGATGTTCATTTTCTCGCTCGGAGTGATTATGACCATATTTGTCATCATGGGTTAATGGTCGAGTCTCCCGACGGGAATTTCAGCCTATCACCAGTCAACGTATATGCATCAGTCGCCACGATGCCCCGTTGCGATGTGATTGTCGTCGCGCTAAAAACAACACAGAATCATCTCTTACCCGAGTTATTGCCCCCACTCTTAGACACATGCAGTACAGTAATCCTCTTACAGAATGGTCTAGAGGCGGAAACCTTCGTTGCTAGTATCGTGGGCGATCGCCATCGGGTGATGGGTGGACTCTGCTTTATCTGCTCCAACAAAATGGGACCTGGCCACATCCGCCATGTTGACTACAAGGCGATCGCCATTGGCGAGTATGCTCCAGACTATGTTCCGGTCGGCATTAGCGACACCCTAGAGGCGATCGCTCAGGACTTTGAAGCCGCAGGAGTTCCAATTATTCGCTCAGATGATCTCCTGCAAGCGAGATGGCAAAAGCTGCTCTGGAATATTCCATTTAATGGATTATCGGTCGTTTTGAATGCGACCACCGATCAGATGATTGATCATCCAGAGGTACGCCAGCTCGCAGAATCATTGATCCAAGAAGTGCGGGCGATCGCCTCAGCCTATGGTCGTGTCATTGATGATCAATACATCAATACCATGCTGGAACAAACTGAAAAAATGGAGCCTTATCGTACCAGCATGAAAATTGACTATGACTGCGATCGCCCCCTCGAAGTGGAAGCTCTTTTTGGAACACCCCTCAATGCGGGGCGCAGCAAAGGAGTCTTCTCACCAAAACTTGAAATGCTCTATCAACAACTCATATTTCTCGACCAGGTTCGCTCGCTTTCCGTATCGGGCACTTAGCCGTATGAGCGTCCAGAGCCATTCAATGGGCATGGGTTAAGTTCTCACCATATTTGCTGGGCTTTTTATTTGCTGGGCTTAAACTATACTCTCTGAGTTGCCTACCTAGGCATCAGGAGAAGCTGTCACTTCTTCATTTTCAGGAGTTGAAGCGCCACTTTTCTTGGCTTCGCGTTCTTCACGCTTTTTCCTGTCTGCTTTTACCATGTCGCTTAGAACAATCTGTGCCTGGATCATCTTGTCAAGACTCAACTGATAGGTTTCGATATCTTTCGAAAGCTTATCCTCAGGAAGAGAAAGACTAGATGAGAAAGCTTCGACCATTTCGGCTATCTGCTCCTTATCCTTAACCAGTTCTGGATTTACGGCTTCTAGTAGGCTATAAAGCCCAATCCCAAATAGTCGACTGTATTTAAAGGAGTCCGATCCGGCGATCGCCCGCACCAAATTTTTGATAGCTCCCTCTGGTGCATCATCAGTAAGCTTGAGTGTCGCCAAAAGAACATCTTTGGAAGACTCAGATGCCTCAGCACTGAGCTTCTCAGCATCGTTCCGATACTGTTGAGGGTCGGCTTCAATCGCGCGACAGAGTGCTTGAAAAATAGATTCTTTATCATTATCCGGGCGATAGCCCTGCATAAATCGGTTGAATGTTGTCACGACGCCAAGGGCATAGACTGCGTCATAGGAGAAGTCTATGTTGACAGACAACAAATGCATCTCAACAATCAACTCTTCTACAATACGACGATAGATAGAAGAAATCGGTCGAGTATGAATTGTATAAAACAACCGTTTAGTATCAGAAACCGTGCGAACGTTACTCACTGAGGAACCGTTAGAATTATTGCTTCCTCATTTTCGCGTGTCAGCGGCGGTTTGCCAAGGAAAGTCTCTATCGAGCTGGACTCGCTAGAGGCTGATCCAAAGCCTCTGACTCACGTTCAAACATTTCAAAAACAGAATCCATCATGGTGACTTCAAAGACAAGCCGAGCCTCTGGATGAACATTGGCAATTCGAAAGGAGCCATTTTTCTTATCTGAATCGCGCATGCCAGCGACCAAGGCAGTCAGCCCAGAGCTATCTACAAACGTGACTTGACTGAGGTTGACAACAACATGCGGACTCACTTGTGAAATGCATTCTTGAAGCTTCAATCTGAACTGCCATGCAGTTGCGATATCTAACCGACCGATGGGGCGCAAGATAACGACGGAACGATGATCAGGTGTTGTGTACAGTTCTTGATCCATCATGAGTCCCAGACGAGGTGTTATAAACAAACCTAATAGGCTTAAGCAATCGAGCTATCCGGTTTCATTCGTAGCTTAACTCATTGGATAGCGGGATGCTACTTAAGCAATTCATCATCATCGAAACGTTAATATACAAGGATCAGTACTTCACTCATTGTCAACATATGCATCTCTAAGTGTGCAACAGTCATCCTTTAAATGTATGAAGAAAACCTGAAAACGAGCAACGAACCTAGCGTCTAAATAGCAGAAGAGACAGGCTTATAACGTAACATAGCGAAAATGATTCATCTTGCATCCTGATTAAAGAGTCCTACGGCTACTTATTCATCCGTGCTCACACATAAACAGGATGGATTGCAAAATTTAGTGCTGCACGAATCTGGCTAACACGAGCTGAACATCTAATCGCAGAAGTAGGCAATGTAGATCTGTAACGTGATTTTCAGGCAGAGCCTTCAGACCAATTCACCCAATCTTGAGGTTTCAGGAAAACATCGTATAGCTTTGCTTCTGGGCTGTCAGCCTCTGGTTCGTAGCCATACTCCCAGCGAACGAGAGGAGGCAGCGACATCAAGATAGACTCTGTTCGACCGTTTGTTTGAAGGCCAAAAATTGTTCCCCGGTCATAGACCAGATTAAATTCCACATAGCGACCCCGCCGATAAAGCTGAAAATTTCGCTCACGGTCACCATATTCCATGCCATTGCGCCGCTCTACAATCGGCACATAAGCGGGTAAGAACGCATCGCCACACCCTTGGGCAAAAGAAAAAATCGAGTTCCAGTCACGATCAGGAACGTCACCCACGGTGTTGCTTCGCTCCGCCGCTTTGCCAGACGCATTGGGGCCACGATAGAGCTTGCCTTGCCCATCTTGATAATCGAAAAAAATCCCACCTACTCCACGGGTTTCGTTTCGATGCTTGAGATAGAAATATTCGTCACACCAGCGCTTGAAGACGGGGTAGTACTCCGGATGATGAGCATCGCACGCTGTCTTTAGAGTGTTATGAAAATGTGCGGCATCTTCCTCAAAGGGATAATACGGTGTAAGGTCAATGCCACCACCAAACCACCAGACTGGCCCAGCTTCAAAATAGCGATAGTTTAGATGTACTGTTGGCACATAGGGGTTTCTCGGATGGAGCACCATCGATGTTCCGGTTGCGTAGAATCGATGGCCTTCAGCTTCGGGACGCTGCGCAATGATGGAAGGAGGGAGGCGATCGCCCCACACTTCTGAAAAGTTAACGCCACCTTGCTCCAAAATCGTGCCCTGTTTTATCACACGAGATCGACCACCGCCGCCTTCTGGCCGTTCCCAGCTATCTTCCTGAAATTTATTCTGACCATCCAGTTCTTCAAGTTTCTGGCAAATCTTATCCTGAAAGCACTTCATAAACTCACTGACTCGTTCCTTGGAGTCGGATGGAGGAGTCAAGGATGATGATGTGGATGCGTGAGTTGGTGACTGTACCATAGGTTTCTGGGCCGTGTTGGGCGATCGCCTGCTTTTAAAATCCGAATCTAGACTATCTCGAATAGGCAGCATTAAGAACTGGAACAGGAGAAAATGTAACGTTTGTGTCATTAATGAGGCATGCCGATTCGCTTCAGACAGAACGAATTGCTAAGGAGTGTTAACTTTTGTCGCTATCATGGAGAGTAAATGCATCGATTCTTCTCCCATGGTTTCCCGGCTTCCTCTTCTGGCATCACAGCATCTTTTATCCAGCGTAAACACACGCATCAATCTCTATCACGCTGAACGGATTCCCCATGACAAGCCTTTTATTGTGGTGAGTAATCATCGGAGTTTTATGGATCCAATGCTTTTGATGGTGAGCCTGAATCAAAGTATTCGATTCGCATGTCACCAGTACATGGCGCAAGTGCCGTTCCTGAAAGACCTAGTTCGACACATGGGCGGGTTTGCACTCGAAGCCACTGATAATCACCCACGGAATCGGCATCAGGCTTTGTTCGACGATGCGTCTCACTTCTTGTCAAACGGAGAAGTTGTTGGACTCTTCCCTGAAGGGGCACAGCCAATGGTGCATCACACACAACCCGATGCATTGGGAGCGTTCCATCGTGGGTTTGCTCACCTTTTGTTGCGATCGCCCCTACCGACGGTGACCTTGTTGCCTATGGCGATCGCTTCCCGCGATGAATCCAATTATTCTGGTCTCCCTGTTCGTTTCTTGAGTTGGTTTGATCCATCAGAGCCTTTGTTTGATCACAGTGGCTTACATCCATTGGTGGTGTATCACCAAGTCAATGTCATGATTGGTCACCCCGTGACCATCGCAGCAAATGATAAAGCTGCCTATAAAGGTCGCAAAGGAGTACTACTCAGTCGCAACCTCACCCAACACTGTCATGAAGAGATTCGAAGCCTTTTAACGCGTGGATTGAGCCTCTAACACTGTCCTTTCGCAGGCTGCCTGCACATTCGTCAGCACCATACTCGTTCTGGATTTTACACGTGAGCACTGTCATGCCTCATTTCCTCTCACCGCTGTCTCTACTGGCACCTGTGGGTCAACAATTAAATCGGCCATTATTCTTATTTTTGCCCGGTATGGATGGCACAGGACAACTGTTGAATGCTCAAATCGATGGATTGAAGCAGCAGGTTGATATTCGATGTGTGGTGCTGCCGGCAACAAGTCAATCCTGGGACAGCCTCTCAGAACAGACAATTCAGGCCATTTATCAGGAGCAGCAGAGGTCTGGCCCACGAGAGGTCTATCTCTGTGGAGAATCATTTGGTGCATGCTTAGCACTGCATGTGATTTCCAAGGCACCGGAAATAATTCATCGGTTGATTCTCGTTAATCCAGCGACAGCATTTCGTCAGTTCCTGTGGTCAAGTTGGGTTGCCAGTGGCATGAAGCGATTACCTGATGTTTTGTATCCGTTGGCTTGCAGCATCTTACTCCCATTTCTGGCCAACCTAGATCAGGTAACAATCCAAGATTCTCAAGCTCTTCTGGATGCCATGCGATCGGTTGGCTATCCCGTTGCGGCTCAGCGGGTCGAATTGCTGAGCCGCTTTGATATTAGCGATGATCACTATCGACGCATGACGCAACCGACGTTAATCCTTGCTGGTGGTGGCGATCGCCTGTTGCCGTCTGTTGACGAAGCCTATCGTCTTGCGTCGCTTATTCCCAACGTGCATGTTCATCCCTTGCCCAACAGCGGGCATACGTGCTTGCTAGAGCGCGACGTCAATCTAGCAAAGATTATGAAGCAGTACCAATTTGGATGCGTGGACGTCGAAGAGTTATCCCATTGTTGAGTTTATCCAGCCAAGGCGTGTCACGCATCTATTTTCTAAACAGTTGACACAGTTCAATCACCTTCGTTTGCATCAGCATGGTGGCGTCGGCACCGAGTTTGAGTCCTGCTTCCAAGTCCCGCAGTATGAATAGACTGGTCTGGAACACGTCGAGAGAGAGATGCTGCACTTCTTTTTTTAGAAAGTAGATGCGTTTTGGATTGGCAATCTCAGCGGCTTTTGCGATCGCCCGATCGTCTCGTTCTCGCTCGGCAACCATAAGTTTCACCCACAGCCACATTCGAAATTGACCAATCAGCGTGGCGACAATTTTCAGGGCAGGTTCATTGTGATTAAACAGATCCCGCACTAACGTCAGCGCCGCCCCTGTATTGCCACTACGAATGGCTACTGCTAGCTTGAGGCTATTTTGAGTGGACGTCGTGACTAAACGGGCGATCGCCTCTTCATCAATCGGCTGATGACTACCTTCTGAATAGAGCTTGAGCTTTTCCAGCTCAGTGTACAGTTGCCGTGTATCGTTACCCACGGCGTCAGCCAGCAATTCTGCAGCTGTGGGTGACACCGCAACATCCAGCATTTTTGCCGCTTGCTGAACTTGCTTGATTAATAAATCGGTCTTCCATGGAGAAATAGAGGCAAACTCGCGAATTTCAGCATGTTTTTGAAGAAACTTGGTGGATTTGAGCCGTCCATCAGGCTTCTGTACACTGGTTAGCAATAGGACTGTCGCGTCTGGGAGAGCTGGCAAGGTTCGCTGTAGTTCGTTCAGCTCATTCTCCGCACAACTTTGTCCGAGGGTCGTGTTTGCCAACCACACCAATCGCTGTCCCATGCCAAAGGGCGGAGTCATGGCTTGATTGAGTGCCTGAACCAACGCGTTGGGGTGGTCTGGAGAAATTTTGTCGTAGTTGAAGCTTTCCCATCCGGCCTCAAGCGTGCGATCGCGCACTTCTTGAACAGCGCGATTCAAGGAAAATTCGTCATCTCCCCAGTAGAAAAAAGTTGGCACGAAGACCCTCCACACGAGTTGCCAAAGTATATCAACATCTTTTCGTCAATACCGTTTCAATGAGAGCACTGGCTCGTGCATGACGTCCAATTTGAGGAGTACATTGCTTGAGCCTTCACAAGAATGGTGTCACACAGCCCTCTGTTGACCGGTTTTCGAAATAGGCCTCAGTCAAGGCGAGAGAATAGAAAGTTGAATGATGCCATCATCTGGTTTGGGTTTTCGCGTCGAGGCGTTGCGAGATTTTACCGGGTGCGGCTTGATATCGACATGGGCGACAAACCAAGTTCGCAACGCCTTGGATTCGGTTGGCGTGAGAGCATCCAGATCGAGCGGCGGAGGAAACAACTCCAGATTTTTCTGTGCTGCCCACCTCACCTCACTATCGTGGCGATCGCTCCCAAATGGCGTTACATCGTCGGGCATTCTTGCCACATACGGCACAATATTTGACGCATTCAGGAATCGTCCCCGTTGCGTTTCAAGTTGCTGCACACGTCGTTGCCGCGCTGCGCGATAATCCAAGATGGGAGGTGGATAATCTTTGTGGCGAGGGGGTGCTCCTAACTCTTGGGGAGTGAGATGAGCAAGTTCAGGAATCCACTGTTTGATAAATATACCGTCTGGATCGCATCGATCAACGGCCGCTTGTTCAGGGTTGTAAATGCGCGTCCAAGTTTTATCGACACAATGGGTTACCCCAGCCTGCATTGCCCATTGATAGTGGTCAATTGGGCAATCTCCATCAATCAGATGCTGCATAAAGTGCAGTGCCCCAAATCGCCAATCTATTCCGAGTAAATTACTCAAAAAGCTAGAGTAAATTGCACGGGTGCGGAAATTCAGTTGCTTCCATCCTCCTGTTTCCATCAGGCAACGGGCAGCCGCATCGATAATGGGAAACCCTGTCTGGCCATGCTGCCATGCTTCATACAGCCCTTCATGAAAGTCCCAGGCATCGTCGTCGAATACTGAATAGAGCGATCGCACCTCTAACTGGGGTAAATAGCGAAACCGTTGAGCAAACCCACTGCCCCATCGCAGCCGAGCAATGAACTGAGCTTGGCTCCTCTGAGACTTCAGATCGGGAGCTTCCCATTGTTTTGCAGCTTGGTAGCACTCTCGCACCGAAATGGCCCCAAATTTAATATAGGGACTCAACCCAGATGTAGCCTCCGCACCGGGATAAGACAGTTGCCAATAGTACCGATCGGTCTTCTCCGTCAAAAACTCCTGGAGAAGTTGTCGAGCAGGTTCAATGCCACCTGGGGGAATTGGCTTGCCATCTGACACAAGACCCAACTCCGTTAGCAATGGGATCGTGTTGCTCGTCACTGACTCTGGCACAACCACCTGTTCAGGCGCCGACACAATCGCTGCATCCATGTCGCGATACCATCGCTCGCGATAGCGAGGATAAGGCATGAGCGCTGCTGTGGTTCCTGGTGGCTCAAACCAACGAATTTTGAGGTTATCTTTCGCTAAGGTCTGGTTAAGGTGGGCATCGCGCACGCGCCCATAAATCCGCTCAAAATCAATGTAGGCATATATTCCATCTGCACCTGTGTCGCGCACCAATTGCGGCAGTTCAATCACTGGATTGCCGTAGCGCAGAATCAGTCGTCCCCCACGGCTCTGCAAATCGTGATTGAGACTGCTGAGGCATTGAAGCATAAATTCGACTCGTGCAGGCGATATTTCTGGATGATGCAACAGGGCACGATCGAATACAAAAACGGGGATGACTTCCCCTCGCAGAGCAGCACGATATAAAGGCGCATGATCGTACACACGCAGGTCTCTCCGAAACCAAACAATTGTTCGCCCCATGCTTACTACCTAGAGAGTTGCATTTTTACGGCATCACGTGAACAGATGGCATCATCTGTACAGATCAACGTCGCGATGCCGATGACTCATCACCCAATCCTCAATTCGTTGGTAAGTCAGTAGCTTGGCGTCATTAAACTAAAAAACCAAAAACCTGAGGAGTGTCCCTCCGGGGCACTCCCCAGGTTTTTAAAGGGAGTGTATTTATGCCTGTCTACTTAGCTGGCCATGATTAAACGTCACCTTCTACCTATGCCGCCCGTGCAATGGGCAGCATGGGATTTGGGGTTTTGGTTCTAATAACGTCCAGGTACCTATGAGTGAAGGCGATCGCCGTCGTCTTCAATGTAGCGAATTGTAAATCGGTTTTTGTTCTTCGTCCTTATTCAAACGAATGCAAGAGCATCCGATTTGAAAATGAACGCCTAGCTATCTTCAGTGGTTCTTTTGATGCCAGAACGTTGACGAAGGCTGATTTCACGCTTGTCTAATCCGAGATTGAGTGAACGATTACGATATACAGGCGATCGCCCCTGTGACTCCATGATGGGAATGAGGGCGATCGCTTTTAATATGCTGGTACTCCTGACATCTCTGACTTGCGGCAGTGAGAGATTTTCTATGGGCACATTAGGATTTCTCACATGAATTGGTAGTCTAGAAGTGACACCAATAAAATAAAA
>JBCCWF010000012.1:0-31890 GCA_039194035.1 Cyanobacteria bacterium P01_E01_bin.6
GGGCGCGCAACGCGCGCCCCCAATCTCGTTTCTTCGTTGCCATTTTGAGAAGTCAAGTGAATTAAATGCTAGCGAATGATTTCTCCTAATTGAAGCAATGCATCTTATAGAAATATTTCTACCTAAGTAGATTGACCTCAATCAATAAGTCAATTTCAAACCTTGGGGAGTACTCCTTAGGAAGCGTCTACTTTGAATGATGCTGATTTCTTTAGTCTGGCTTAAATTATCCCTTCACGCTAAGTCATTAGACAAAAGTAGGTTTTTTAACTAAATATCTAAACACAAACACCCTACGGATTTCCAAAACTCGTCCATTTTCTATTTCGTGGCATACTCCTTAAGTACAGATCCTACGAAACATTTAGAATATCTCATCTGTAAAAAATATGGTGCCCCTTGATTTGCTTGCAAAACAAGAAGATCGACCATGAAGAGGTTGACTCTTTTCATAGCTTTAAGGACTTATTGATTCAAGAATTATCAAGCACAGAAATCATGCTTTCCAACCTACTCCATAAGCATCTTGACTAGATTTCTGTGCAGACCTTGACGACTCGAAAATTATTCATATTAAATCTAGAAGTCATATAAATCAGTTAATTTGGCTCGCCTTTTTATCTTCTTTATTAAAATAAAAAAATTGCATTCTCTGATTTCAAGAAGATGAAATTGTTAGTTACTACTTCTTTCCTGGGTAAGCTGAGTAAAGTTTTGAGTGAACTATTGAGCTGTTTATAGATGTTCAACATCACTCAATTAGAAACATCATATAAATTGATTTTTATTTCAGTAGTTTCCACGAGGTTACTTAAGAAATACATAGAAATCAACTTTTCTTGCTAATAAATTCAGTGTTTTTTCTAGGGTAGGGTGCGGCGAAACTCTTTTGCTTTCTTTTTGTTTATGCATTTGAGTTCCGTGACAATAGTTATGTTCCATGCCATTGCCGTTGCTCTCTCTAGGCACTTAGTTATTTTCATCCACGCAAGACATTTTAAGGCTTAAAACAAGGCTCCAAATTCTTTAAGTATTCGTCAAACACTGGTTTCATCGAGGGTAATGAATCATGGCAAAAATCGTTGGCAACAATAGAAATAACTCTCTGCGAGGAACTCGCTTCGATGATCTCATCCAGGGACTTGGAGGAGACGACATCTTTCAAGGACTCAGTGGAGAAGATGTCCTGGAAGGCGGGAATGGAAATGATGAGCTGGATGGTGGCCAAAACGATGACACTCTTGATGGTGGCAGGGGGAACGACACACTCATCGGCGCTGGCGGTGACGATACGCTAGATGGCGGAGGTGGCAACGATACCCTGGAGGGAGGACGTGGTGATGATCGCCTGGCAGGTGGTGGCGGTAGAGACACGCTTTTTGGTGGAGGGGGTGATGATCGCTTAGAGGGTGGCGGTGGAAGCGACTTCCTCGATGGAGGGCGTGGAGCTGATGTCATGCTCGGTGGTACGGGGAATGACACCTATGTTGTTGATAATACGGGCGATCGCGTCCGCGAAAGGAGTGGTGAAGGAACAGACACCGTTCAAGCCTCGATCGACTTCTCTCTAGGCAGTAACCAGGAAAACTTAGTCTTGACCGGTAGTGCTGTAAACGGGAACGGGAACGGCCTGAATAACAACATTCAGGGCAATGCTAGCAACAATGTGCTGAATGGACAGGGAGGAAACGATACCATCAGTGCTGGCAGTGGCAATGACACCGTGCTTGGAGCGGCAGGCAACGACACATTGAGCGGTAATGATGGCAATGACCTGATTGATGGAGGTATCGGAAACGATTCTCTTGATGGAGGCAGTGGGGTAGACACCTTACAAGGTGGCGATGGCAATGATGTCTTGGCCGGCGGAGACAATAATGACAGCCTTGACGGTGGCAGTGGAAATGACGTCTTAAACGGCGGGGCTGGGAATGACAGGCTAGATGGAGGAACCGGTTCTGACCAATTAATTGGTGGATTAGGGAATGACACCTTCATTGTGGACTCAACCGGAGATGTTGTGATCGAGAGTGCTGGTGGCGGGTTTGACACCGCCTTTTCGTCAGTAACGATTACTGCCATCAACAATGTTGAGCGAATTATATTGACCGGGACAGGCAATATCGGAGCTACGGGTGATAACACGAACAATGCTGTTGACGGAACAGCTGGCAACAATACGATTAGTGGACTTGGTGGTAATGACACCCTAAACGGTGGCGACGGAAACGATACGCTTGATGGTGGCGACGGAAACGATACCCTCAATGGCGGCACTGGCTCCGACAATCTACTTGGCGGCATTGGTAATGACATCGTCAACGGAGATGCTGGAAACGACCAAATTGATGGTGGCGATGGTAACGATACGTTATCTGGTAACGACGGAAATGACACCCTGATTGGTGGCGACGGAGACGACATCCTTGATGGTGGTAACGGTAATGACATTCTCGATGGTCAGGGCGGAAATGACACGCTTATCGGCGGAGCTGGAAATGATGCCCTCTCGGGAGGAGATGGAAATGACATCTTAGAAGGTGGAGACGGTACCGACACCCTCACGGGTGGAGCTGGAGACGATACTTACATTCTCGATGGAACCGATACCGTCAATGAGTCTACCTTGGGCGGTCTAGACACAATCTTGACTAGTGTCACTGTCGATCTCGATGACTTTCCAAATATTGAAAATGTCACCCTGACTGGCGACGCAGATATAAACGCATTTGGCACCGATTCTATCGACACTGGCAATACCCTGATCGGAAACAGTGGCAGTAACCTTTTATCAGGAGGGGCTGGCAATGATTTTCTCGACGGTGGCAGCGGTGCTGATAACCTTGCTGGAGGCACTGGAGATGACACCTATGTTGTTGATGACATCAACGATACCGTCAACGAAGTGTTTGCCGGAGGCACTGCCGATCTCGTTCGCACAAACCTCAAAAGCTATACCCTCAGTGCGAATGTCGAAAACTTAGAACTGACAGGTGCTGGCAATCTTATTGGCACGGGCAATACTCTCAATAACAGCATCACGGGTAGTGCGGGAACAGACAACCTAAATGGTGCAGAAGGAGACGATGTCCTTCTTGGATTAGAGGGCGACGATACGCTAGATGGCGGTCTTGGAACCGACATTTTGACTGGAGGGCTGGGCAATGATGTTTATGTTATCGATGATTCCCTCGATATTATTAATGAAAATTCAGATGAAGGAACAGATACAGTTTCTGCAAGCATTGACTTTGACCTGAGTGCCCGAGGCACAAATGTAGAAAATTTGGTGCTTGCCGGAGGACAGGGCAACATCAACGGAACTGGAAATGAGCTGAACAACTCCATTCAGGGAAACGAAGGGGATAACAGTATTGATGGTGGGTTAGGGGAAGATATTCTCGTTGGAGGAGCAGGTAGTGATACCTACCGTGTGAATAGCATCAATGATGTTGTCGTTGAGGAAGCAGATGATCCCGGTATTGATGTTGTTATTTCGACGAATGACTTCAACTTGTCTCAAAATGGCCTCAATGTTGAAAACCTCACCCTAGAAACTGGGGCTGGTGAGATTAGTGCGATTGGAAATAATGTCTCTAATACCCTACAAGGAAATGAAAGCAACAATAACTTGAGTGGGTTAAATGGTGATGACACCATTGATGGCGGTGGCGGTGCGGACACCATGACCGGCGGAACCGGTAACGATACATACTTTGTCGATGATGTGGATGATTTCATTATTGAGGCAGCCGGAGAAGGGGGCGGGTTTGATACCGTGTTTATCTCTGCGAGTAGCTTTAACTCTGGGGTAAATGCCCGAAATGTTGAGCAAATCATCCTCGTTGGGAATGCACCGATAACGCTCACAGGAGACGACTCCAACAACACTCTAATCGGCAATGACGGGGACAATACCCTGAATGGTGGCGGCGGCAATGATGTCCTTGATGGTCAGGGCGGCAATGACATTCTGAATGGTGGCACGGGCAACGATACCTTGACGGGTGGAGACGGGAGCGACACCCTTGCGGGAGGACTGGGTGACGATACGTTCTTTGTTGATGAGAACGATACGATTCAAGAAAACCCAAATGAAGGAACAGATAACGTCTTTGCTGAATCCGACTTTAC
Organism: Cyanobacteria bacterium P01_E01_bin.6; assembly: GCA_039194035.1. GTDB lineage: Bacteria > Cyanobacteriota > Cyanobacteriia > CAKZMO01 > CAKZMO01 > JBCCWF01. Next base: position 4,135 of record JBCCWF010000012.1, read on the forward strand.
ATTGGATGACAATGTTGAAAATTTGACATTGTTAGGAACGGGCAATTTTGACGGTACCGGTAATACAGGAAATAACACGATCACTGGAAACAGTGGCAATAACACGCTGGATTCTGGCGGTGGCGGTACTGACACACTGATTGGTCAGGGAGGAGATGATACCTACGTTATTGACAGTAGTGATGATGTGATCATCGAAAACATTGGGGAAGGTACTGACACAGTTCAGTCGTCTGTGTCCTTTGTTTTGGGCAATAACATTGAGAATCTACAGCTGACTGGCACGGATGCCATCAATGGGACTGGCTCGGATGGCATCAACACGATTGTTGGCAACGACCAAGACAATATTCTCCAAGGCTTAGGTGGAAATGACATCATTATCGGCCTTGGCGGGAGCGATCGCCTTGACGGTGGCTCGGGAGCGGATATCTTGACCGGAAACACGGGCAACGATACGTATGTCATTGACCAAGCCGGGGATGTTGTCATTGAAAATCCGGGTGAAGGCAATGCCGATCTGGTTGAGTCCTTGATTTCCTATGACCTCTCAACGAATGCTCCTGACGTTGAAAATTTGACGCTGATCGGAACCAACAGCATTGATGGTATTGGAAGTGATGAAGCTAACATCATCACAGGGAACGATGGAAGCAACCTTCTTCAAGGATTAGATGGCGATGACATCATCGTTGGTGGTGGTGGAAACGATGAGCTGGATGGTGGCCTTGGCAACGATACCCTCGCTGGCGGAGAGGGGGATGATACCTATATTATCAATGCCAGCAGCGACAGTGTTTCCGAAGAAGCCGATGAGGGTATCGATCTCGTCCAATCAAGTGCGTCATTTCAGCTTGGCAGTAATGTTGAAAACCTCACTTTAACGGGTTCGAATGCCATTAACGGCACTGGAAATACCCTTGCAAATACCATTGTCGGCAATGCTGCCGCAAACCAAATTGATGGAGATGCAGGAGCAGATACCCTGATTGGAGGGGCTGGTGATGATATCTACACCGTAGATGATGCGGGAGATGACGTTCAAGAAGAGATTAGTGCTGGCACCGATACTGTCATCGCTAGTATTGATTATGAACTAGGCGACAATCTCGAAGACCTAACTCTCACCGGTAATCAAAACATTAACGGTACCGGTAATGCCTTCGATAACGTCATCACGGGTAACGATCGAAATAACCTTTTAGATGGTCGAGAAGGGGATGATACCCTCATCGGCGGGCTCGGAAATGACACGTTTATCGTCGATTCTGTCAACGATGTTGTTGACGAAACAGCAGATGCAACTGGTATTGATCAGATTGAATCGAGCGTTACGTATAGCCTCGACACGCTGACCAGTGCCAATGTTGAAAACTTAATCCTGACAGGATCAGACAGCATCAACGGCACAGGAAATGGCCTCAACAATACCATCACAGGCAATGAAGGCGACAACATCCTAGACGGTGGAGCCGGTGCTGATGAACTGAATGGAGGCGATGGAAACGATCGCTACATTGTCGATAATGTGGGCGATCGCATTTCTGAGGATGGCACTTCTGGACTTGATGAAGTGGAAGCGAGTGTCGACTTCGCGTTGGGTGACAACATTGAAAATCTCACCCTCACAGGAACATCTGATCTCAGCGGCACAGGAAACGCGCTTCAAAACACCATTATCGGCAATGCTGGCAACAACGTGCTTGATGGCGGGGCGGAAGCGGACGTTCTGCAGGGTGGCGCTGGCGACGACACCTACGTGATTGACAATGCGGCGGATCAGATTGTGGGAGAAACCGCAGGCAGTGGTACGGAGACGGTACAATCCAGCGTCGCCTTCACCCTTGCCGACAATCTTGAAAACCTGACGCTGACAGGAACTGGAAACATTGATGGAACCGGAAATGCTGTTGCCAACATCATCATCGGCAATAGCGGTGCCAACCGCATTGATGGGGGTGCTGGTGATGATGACCTCCGAGGTGGCAACGGCAGCGATACTTACGTGATTGACTCGATTGGTGACACCGTCACCGAAACCAATGGAGGCGGAACAGCTGACACAATCGAAACGGCCATTCAATTAGCGAATCCCCTATTTGATAACGTTGAGAACGTTATGTTGTTGGGCAACGCAAACCTCAATCTTGAAGGCAATGCGTTAGCCAATAGCCTGATAGGAAATAGTGGAGACAATCAAATCACCGGACTAGGTGGTAATGATGTCCTCGATGGTCAAGCGGGCAATGACATCCTCGATGGTGGAACAGGAGCCGATACTCTCATTGGGGGTGATGGCGATGATCAATATATCGTCGATAACGTTGGGGATGTGGTGAATGAGAGCGGCACAGGAACTGATTTAGTCTCTGCCAGCGTGACCTTTGTGCTTCCAACAACGATAGAAAACCTCACCCTCACAGGCACTGCGGATAGCGACGGAACCGGAAATGAATTCATCAACACTCTAACGGGAAATGCGGGCGACAATATATTACTGGGTCTAGGTGGCAATGACACCTTAGTTGGCGGCGACGGCAACGATACTCTGGACGGAGGAGAGGGTGCTGATGATCTGATTGGAGGTGATGGTGACGACTTCTACATTGTTGATGACTTGGGTGACACCGTCAATGAAGCGGGATCCACTGGCATTGATACGGTTCAGTCAAGCGTTGCCTTTACTCTCATACCAGGCGACAACATTGAAAATCTGATTCTTGTTGGCACCGATGATATCAACCTCACTGGAAATGACTCAGATAACACGTTAATTGGAAACGACGGCAATAATACCCTCGAGGGCAACGGTGGCAACGATACCCTCAATGGTTTGGGTGGAGATGACATCTTGGATGGAGGAACCGGCAACGATGCCCTCAACGGTGGGGAAGGAAACGACCTATACCGGGTTGATGCAGATGGAGACACCGTCACTGAAACAGTGGGCGGAGTGACGGGTGGCATTGACACCGTTGAATCGGACGTTGATTTTACTCTCGGCCCAAACCTTGAAAATTTATTGCTTGTAGAAGGAACCGGGGCTATCAATGGAACAGGCAATGGCCTCGACAACATCATTACGGGTAACTCCAACGACAATATCCTTCAGGGTGGAGCTGGCGAAGATACCCTTGTTGGAAACGACGGAAATGACATCCTCCAAGGAGGAGCTGACAATGACACTTTGGAAGGAGGAGATGGTAACGACACGTTAGACGGTGGAGCCGGTGATGATGCCTTAGACGGTGGCACGGGCGACGATACCTATACCGTAGATACGGTCGGCGATACCGTAACAGAATCGACCAGTGGGAGCACTGGAGGCACCGACCTCGTCCAGTCTGAGGTCAGCTTTGTGTTGGGGCCTAATCTGGAAAACCTGACCTTAACAGGAACAGAAAATATCGACGGGACAGGTAACGAACTAAACAACGTCATTATTGGTAATAGTGGCAATAATATCCTGACTGGAAATGCTGGAAACGATACCCTAACCGGAAATAGTGGCAATGATCGCCTTGATGGTGGAACGGGCGACGATGTTTTGGACGGAGGTGCTGGGAATGACACCTACATTGTTGATAGCCTCAGCGACAGCGTCATTGATACAACAGCGGGTGCTCTAGGTGGAACCGATCGCATCGAATCCAGCGTCACCTTCGACCTTAGTGCCAATGCCAATGTCGTCAATATTGAAAACCTCACGCTAACTGGCACTGACAACATCAACGGCACGGGTAATGCGCTAGAGAACACCATTACTGGCAATGATGGGGATAACATTCTCACAGGTAATGCTGGCAACGACGTCCTTACTGGAGGTGCTGGGAATGACACACTAGATGGCGGTCTCGGAGACGATGAGCTATCCGGTGGAGCCGATGATGATATCTACATCATTGATAGCGTCAACGATGTCATTGTCGAGAATGCTGGTGAAGGCACAGATTTAGTCCAGTCATCGGTCACCTTCTCTCTCGATGGCACTGCCGTTGAAAACCTGACGCTGACGGGCATCACTGACATTGACGGTACCGGAAATGAGCTAAACAATACGATTTTCGGAAATGCAGGGGCCAACCGAATTGATGGTGGTGCCGGTGCCGATGTTTTGGATGGTGGCGACGGGAACGATGTCTACATCGTGGACAATCCTGGTGACCAAGTTTCTGAAATTAACTCAGATCCAGGGACTGGCGGTATTGACCGTGTTGAAGCAACAGAAAGCTTTATCTTGGGCGACAATGTTGAAAATTTGACGCTGATTGGTGCGAACAACATTGATGGTACGGGCAATGTCCTCAATAACACCATTATCGGAAATAGCGGCAACAATATTCTCTCGGGCGACCAAGGAGCAGACTTCTTGGATGGAGGAATCGGGGATGACATTCTCACAGGCGGCAGTGGCGATGACATCTTCATTGTGGATAGCAGCAATGATCAAGTATTTGAAAATGCTGGAGGTGGTAACGATGAAGTTCGGTCTTCTGTCTCTTTTGAAATTGCTGAAAACTCTGAAATTGAAACCCTCGTTCTACAAGTGGGTGCAGGAGATATCGATGGTGTCGGTAATGAGCTGACAAATACCATCATTGGTAACGAAGGCGCCAACCTTTTGGACGGCGGAAGCGGGGCCGATGAACTGGTTGGTGGCGACGGGAATGACACGTATGTGGTTGATGATGCTGGTGATGTCGTCAACGAAGCAGGGAATGGTATTGATCGTGTGGAATCTGGCATTTCCTATAATTTGAGCGCTGATCCTGTTGTCGGTAATGCGATTGAAAATCTGACGCTGACTGGAACAGATAACTTGACCGCCACAGGGAATGATTTAGCGAACACGATCACCGGAAATGGTGGAAATAACGTCATCGATGGTGGCGTTAATGCTGACCGGATGCTGGGTGGAGCCGGTGATGATAGCTATATTGTCGATAATGTGGGCGATCGCGTCGTTGAGAGTCTGAGTGGCACGGCTGGTGGAACGGACACCGTCACCGCATCAGTCACGTTTGAGCTAGAAGACAATGTTGAAAATCTCATCCTGACAGGGACTGCCTCCAATGGTATTGGCAATGCTGAAGACAACAGCATTCAGGGTACTTCTGGAGCCAATTTACTCGTCGGCAACGGTGGTAACGATATCCTTCTTGGCGGTGATGGCGCAGATGATCTCCGCGGCGGTACGGGAGCCGATTTCCTGGATGGTGGAACCGGGAGCGATCGCCTTGAAGGAGGAGCCGACAGCGACACCTACATCGTTGATGATGCCGGAGATACCGTCATCGACAGCAGCGGTGCAGAAGACTTAGTCCAGTCATCGGTCACTTTCTCATTAGATGGAACCACCGTTGAAAACTTGACGTTGACGGGTACCGGAAACATTGACGGTACCGGCAACAACTTCGACAACACCATCATTGGTAACAGCGGTGACAACACGATTGATGGTGGCACAGGTGCCGACGACATGAATGGCGGTGCAGGTAGCGATGTTTATACAGTCGATAACGTCGGCGATATCGTCACAGAAGATCTGACAAATCTAGATGGTGGCGGGACAGACACTGTGAATGCCAGGGTTGACTTTGTTCTGGGTGCAAATCTAGACAATCTGAATCTCACAGGCACGAACAATATTTCTGGAACTGGAAATAATCTAGCCAACATCATCAATGGCAACAGCGGTGACAATACGTTGGATGGCGGCCTTGGGGCTGACATCATGGATGGCGGCGAAGGGAACGATCTCTATCTTGTGGACAACACCAGCGATGTGGTCTCGGAAACCGTCAGCGGGTTGACCGGAGGAACTGACGAAGTCCAGGCAACGGTCAATTTCACTCTAGGCACAAACGTTGAAATTCTAACGCTGTTGGGCAGTGCGGATCTGGAAGGGACAGGAAATGCTCTAGACAATACCATCACAGGTAATGATGGTGCCAATATTCTGGATGGTGGCGGTGGTTCTGATCAGCTTGAAGGTGGCAACGGCAACGACACGTACATTGTTGACAACAGCGATGACACTATCATTGAAACGTCAGGTGGCGGCATCAATGACACGATCAATGCCACTGCCAGCTTTGATCTGGGTCTTCGAGGACAAAATGTTGAGAACCTGATTTTACAGGGAACCTCAAACATCAATGGCTTAGGGAATGATTCAGATAACCTGATTCTAGGCAATGATGGCAATAACATTCTCAGTGGTGGTGGTGGCAACGACGAGCTGCGCGGCGGCCTAGGTGATGATATCTATCGAGATGTCGATGGCACAGACACCATCATCGAATCCGTTGGCGAAGGCACCGATACGATTGAGACAGAATCGACCTTTAGTCTTAGAGATGCTCAGTTTGAAGGCATTATTGAAAATCTGCTGCTGACCGGAACAAGCGACGTCAATGGTACTGGAAATACGCTAGACAATACCATCCAGGGGAATGGAGGAGCCAACATTCTCTCGGGTCGAGAAGGGGCAGACAGATTAGAAGGATTGGGCGGCAACGACGAGTTGATTGGTGGCATCGGCAACGACACGCTCTTGGGAGGTGCTGGTGACGACACACTCATTGGCGGCAGCGGAGCTGATGTCTTGACGGGAAGCAGCGGTAATGACCAATTTACCTTTGCATCTATCGATGCCGTCGATACCATTACTGACTTTGAGCAGTTGTCTGACACCATTGTGCTAAATACCTCTGTCTTTACTGACCTCATACCAGTTGGCCCCAACAACACACTAGACCCAAGTCAATTTGGGTCATCGATTATTGTGACCGGCGGAGATATCTTCTATAACAACGGCATTACAACCGTGCAATTTGCCACCGTGAATAATAGCGTTACCCTCAGTTCGACTGACTTTGTCGTTGATCAGTCTGCCTGATCAATCACATGACCTGATTAATCTCATGATGGGATGTTCTCAATAGGTAAGGGAGTGGAGTTCCATTGCCTTACCTCTTTACCAGTACTCGCATAATTCAAGCAACACCACGAAAGAAGATGGGCATCTGAGATGCCCATCTTCTTTCGTGGTGTGTCGAAAACACTATAAAATACGGGTGCTTTATTTGCGGAAAAAATACCCATGTCAACAGATTCTCAAGCGACGAGTGGAGCAGAGGCCGTCGATGCGGCGATCGCCCAAGGCATAGATTTGGATGGGTCTCCGATTCCTGCGGATAAACTCAACCTTTACAACGATGTCATGGCATTGGAATCCAATCGAAAGCGGAGCGGCGTCAGCAACAGCATGCGTTCGCGCATTGTTCGTATTGGCGCAAAGCACATTGCCCAGGATGAGCTAAATCAAAAGCTGCTGGACGCTGGGTTTGCCCCTTTAAAGGACAAAGAAATTGCGTTTTACTATGGCGGTAAATAATCGCACCACTCATGCCTGCGAGATGGTTAACTGCCCTCCCGCAGGCATCGCTCGGGTGACTCCATCCCCATGAATCGAGACCTTTTTGCTCAAACGGCGATCGCCCAGATCCCCAAAATCCTAACCCTGCAAGACCGTAACCGTCATAGCCCGACCTACGGCTGTTTTGACCGAAACTTTTGGCAATACAAAATCATTGACTTCCCCAGCGGCATGTCTCAAGAGTTTGTGCTGCCGTTGGCACTGGCCTATTCTCTCCCCATCGACAACAATCCTTTCTTTGAACAATCCACGATTCGAGATTGGGTTGAAGCAGGTATTCTCTACGCAGCTCGAAGTGCTCACCTGGATGGTTCCTGTGATGACTATTTCCCCTTTGAGCGGGCAGGCGGTGCTGCAGCGTTTTCTCTAGTGGCCTGCATCGACAGCTATGAATTGCTGAGTCTCCAAAATGACGACGCGATCGCATTTTTTGCAAAGCGCGCCGATTGGCTCGCCCATCACCACGAAAGTGGGCGGCTCACCAATCACCAAGCCCTGATTGTTCTATGTTTGGAGCTAATGGGTCGCTTACTTAAGACTGATCGTTGGGATGCTGCGCGAGACGAACGATTGGAACGCGTTTTCGCTTGGCAGAACCCAGAGGGATGGTTCCAGGAATATGAGGGATGCGATCCGGGCTATCATACGCTGACCATTTCCTGCCTTGCACGGCTGTATGACCTCCGTCCCACCCATCGACTAAAGGATGCGATCGCCAAAGCCGTTATCCTGGCTGAGCAGTTCGTTCACCCTGATGGTTCCTACGGCGGGGAATACACCAGCCGCAACACCTACAATTTCTTCCCCCACGGCTTTGAGTTGGTGGGGCAATGGTTTCCCGATGCGTTGAGCATCAATGATCGATTTCTTGTCGGACTCGCCAACGGCAACGGGGCCTGCTACGCCGACGACCATATCATCGGACACCATACCTGGAATTATCTGCTGACGTGGCGGGATTATGTGAGCGATCGCCCACCTACGAAACCTCGACCCACTGGACGGACGTGGTTCCCCGAAGCTCGTATTTTGATCGACCGCCGCCATAGCCAGGATGGCACTCCTGTGGAGCTGTATTTAGCCTTGAACAAAGGTGGTGTCTTTAAGCTGTTTCGCGGCGATCGCCTGGTGACCTCAGATACTCATCTCTCTCTCCAGGTGCAGGCTGGAGGCAAATTAAAGAACGCCGTTGGGCATTTAGTCGGTAACTACAATATTGCCCTGGGTGATGGGTTGAGTCGGGATGAGGGACTGCAGAATGGGGCGATCGCCATTCGCGGATCTCTCGGCTGGGCCAAGCAAAAACAGATGACCCCATTGAACTTGATGATTTTGCGAGTGGTGATGTTGACGGTTGGGCGATTCTTCCCGAACCTGATTCGGAAACTGCTTCAAAAGGTGCTCATTACCGGAAAAACAGCCGCACCGTTCCAATTTTCTCGACAGTTTCAGTGGCAGGGTGAGCGCTGGTGGGTGATTGATGAATTGCATGCCGCGTCATGGAAGGATGTAGTGGCTGCCAGCATCGGCACCGACCAAACCTCGATCTACGTCGTCATGAGTCGTACTTTCCAAGCAGGGCAGTTGGAACCTTGGACGGATATCACCGACCAAATCAAGGCATTACCAGACGGTCAACCATTCCGCCTGGAACGCAAAATTTGAGTCACAACATGACCAGGCAAACGTCTCAGACTCACTACGAAAAAATAAGCGATTGAGACGCACCTCAATCGCTTATTTTTCGTAAACGTTGTCACGTCATAGCCATAGCTATCTTCCAGACAAAACAAAAAGGTGTGCCCATTCATGAGGCAATCAGCAATGAATGTAACGTCCGAAAATGGCGAGACACGCCACCAAACTCCTCCTATAGTGGGTGGAACATTGATTAGTTGACCCTCCTGGATGAACCCATGTTGACCGATGACCAGTGTTATTCTGCTGCGTTGAGTCGCGATCGCCGATTTGATGGCATCTTCTTCATCGGAGTGTCTAGCACACGTATCTATTGCCGCACAGTCTGCACAGTGAAGATGCCGCATCGGGAAAACTGTACTTTTTATCCCAGCGCGGCCGCCGCAGAAAAAGCTGGGTATCGTCCATGTCTGCGGTGTCGTCCTGAACTCGCCCCAGGACAGGCCAAGGTTGATGCGGTGAGTCGATTGGCCGCAGCAGCGGCTCACCAAATTGAAGCGGGTGCCCTCACCGACAAATCCGTCTGCGATTTAGCCCATACGTTGGGCATTAGCGATCGCCATTTGCGTCGGGTACTTCAGCAAGAGCTGGGGGTTTCTCCCATTCAACTGGCTCAAAACCAGCGACTCTTGCTAGCCAAGCAATTATTGACAGATAGCAGCTTATCCATCACCGATATTGCGTTCGCCAGCGGATTCTCCAGCGTGCGGCGGCTCAATGCACTATTTCAGAAACGCTATCGACTCCAGCCTACGGCACTCCGAAAAGCAACCCATCCATCACAGGATATGCTGCGGTGTGAACTTGCCTATCGTCCTCCTTTCGACTGGCAAGCACTGCTTGGCTTTTTGCATCGTCGGGCGATCGCCGGAGTTGAAGTCATTGAGGGCGATCGCTATCAGCGGACGGTCTGCCTGAATCGTTATCCAGGCGATGATCAGCCGAAAGAACCACAACAGGGATGGATTCGAGTCTCGCCCATTCCCAATCGAGACAAACTCAATGTCGAACTCTCCAGTTCTCTGCTCACCGGCATTCTGCCCATTCTCACCCGTGTGAAATCGTTGTTTGATTTGGCGGCTGACCCCATTCAAATCAGTGCTCATTTGGGTGAACTCGCAACCCCGTTTCCTGGATTGAGGGTACCCGGTGCATTTGATGGATTTGAAGTGGCGGTACGCGCTATTTTAGGACAGCAAGTCAGCGTCAAAGCTGCAACCACGTTGATGGGGAGACTCATTACCGCTGTTAGCACACCCATTCAGACACCGATTTCGGGCTTGACCCATCTCACCCCAACGCCAGAACAGATTGCCCACCTCACAGTAGAAGAATTAACGGCATTGGGCATTATTCGCAGCCGAGCCATGTCGATCATTGCGATCGCCCGCGCCATCACGAATGACACTCTGACTCTAAATCCATACTCAGATATTGACGTCACCATCGCTCAGCTCAAAGCCCTTCCCGGAATTGGAGACTGGACTGCACAATATATTGCCATGCGCGTGCTGGCCTATCCTGATGCATTTCCCTATGGAGATTTAGGGCTTCGTCAGGCTCTGGGGGTAAATAAACCGAAACAGGTTATCCACCTTGCAGAGCCGTGGCGACCCTGGCGATCCTATGCCGCGATGCACCTTTGGAAATCCTTAGAATCGATTGGGGCATAAGGAATGAAACTTTCAGATATCGCTGAACTGGCTCTTCTAGCTGCGGTGTGGGGAGGGTCATTTCTCTTCATGCGAATCGCCGCCCCGGTCATCGGTCCCGTTTGGCTGATTGAATGTCGAGTGCTGCTCGCCGGATTGGTAATGCTTCTGTTTGTGGCTCGACAGGGACAGCTTTACTTACTGCGAAAGCATTTCGTTCCGCTCATTGTAGTCGGCTGCATCAACTCTGCCATCCCGTTTGTGTTGTTGGCCTTTGCTTCTGTCTCGTTGCCTGCTGGATTCACGACCATTTTGAACGGAACCGCTCCTCTGTTTGGCATGATTATTGCATCCATCTGGCTCAAAGAACGATTAACGGCAACGCGCCTGATGGGATTTATATTGGGCTTTATCGGAGTGGTGATTTTGGTGGGCCTGAGAAACATTTCCGTCACACCTTCATTTCTAATGGCTGTCGGTGCAGGCCTATTGGCAGCATTAATGTATGCGATCGCCGCTCCCTACATTAAGCAATCCATGATCGGTGTCCCTTCTCTCGTCGTAACCACGGGCAGTCAACTCGCCGCTGCCGTCATTCTTGTTCCAGCCCTACCTTTTACCATTCCTCACGAAGCTCCATCCACAACCGTCGTCGCTGCGGTGATTGCTGTCGCATTATTGTCAACAGCCCTGGCCTATGTGCTATATTTCCGCCTCATCCAAAACATCGGCTCCACCAAAGCGTTAACAGTGACTTATTTGATTCCCCTTTTTGCCATGTTGTGGGGAGCACTGGTGCTGAATGAAAGGGTAACCCCATCGATGATTGGAGGATGTGCATTGGTATTGCTGGGAACAGCGATCGCCAACGACCTATTCAAAGGATTATTCAATCACCCCCAGCGATGAGAACAAACATTGAGTCACGAATGGCAATGCATGGATGAGAAGGGGCGATCGCCCCGCTAATGGTTGGACATGGCGATCGCCCAGAGCACCAAATGTTACGAGAAAGTCGCAAACGGATGCTTTTTAGAAGCAGTCTGCGTTAGCGTGTGTAGCATCAGCATCTGTAAGAGCCCTTAAATCCACCAGACGATGCGTAAAGACCTAGCGTACTACGCGAAAAAATTTGTACCGCTAAATGTGAATCGACATTGAGAACATGGGGCTGCACCTTATAAGCCCCTGATGTTGATTTTGGTGATTGAGCAGGACAAGATTTGACTTAGGCTCTTTATGGGTTTCAGGGAGGTCTGGAGCTAGAAATGCTTAAAAGCCTTACAAATCAAAGCTTTTGGGTTGAAAGGTACAGACTGGACACAACCTATGCCGTGTAGGCTTTACACTCTCTATCCAAAAGCCATCTCCCTGAAACAACTATTGAGCCAAGAGGGTTTATCCATCCCCTTTGTAAAGACCAAAATCTCTTGAGCCGCAGCCCAGATATCTTTGATCGATTGCTGATCACGCGACATAGATGACCTGGGCCTTTCCTAAAATCTCCCGACGGCGTAACTCATTGCGGCTTTGTTCAATCGATTGTTTGGTCATTACGTCGACTTCTCGCCCGGAAAGCGTTTCTAATTCATTTTTGATACGCACTAGCGCCAACAAACCTTTGCCTTTTCCAGGGAAATACGAAATCAAGATATCGATGTCACTATCAGAGCGAAAATCGTTCCGTAGCACTGAGCCAAAAAGCGACAGCTCAGCAATATCCCATCGTTGACAGAATTCTTCTAAGTCAGCGGGGGTGATGCCTAGGCGATCGTAAATTTGAGCGTGAGACGTAGATGTATTCATTTTGCCCAAGATGACTATTCTCACCCAATTGTATAGCCGTAGTCAGCATAGGATGTTGAACCTTGTTTATGGGAGAGGTTGAAGGGCGATCGCCCTTTAGATACACTGCAATTCTAAGAAGGGCGATTGATTGATGTTAAGGATTGAGTAATCGAACGACCTCAATTTCAATGTCTGCAAACGCGAGGGGTGTAATCATGCCGTCGGTTAGGGTTGTTGTTGATTGATATCCCTCTGCCGTGGGCGATCGCATCACGATTACGCTCATCGCTTTTAGGTTAATCACCCAATATTCCGGAATACCAGCGTTTGCATAGACCTTGGTTTTCACTTCTAAGTCTTTACCCAGACTGCTATCAGAATATTCAATCAACCAGAAAATATTGTCTGGATATGGATGATGCTGACGATAGACGTGCCCTAATCGTTGAACCACAGCAATATCAGGTTCTGGTTCTGAATTGCTATTGAGGAGGGTAATGGGCTTCGCCTGTCGAACCTTGGCGCGATCGCCCAATCGGTAGGTCAGGTATTCCCCTGCCTCGTCACTGCTGTACGCATGGGATTCACCTTCTGGGGCCATCTCCACGATTTCTCCGTCAATCAACTCGACATGGCGTTGATCTAAAATGCCTGATTCTACAATCTGGTGGTAATCATCAAGTGACCATTTAGCGGTGACTAGCATAGCAGCATTCAAAATCTATCACTCCTTCATCTTACTGACGGATGAATCATCGGGTGATATTGAACATCGTTCCATGACGATGAGGCGCTCAGAAACGCAACACATTCTATGTGGGACGTTTGGGGAAAGAGGTCAACGGGTTGCACTCGAGTCAACTGATAGACGCCGTCACTGCAAAGCGCTTTCAGATCGCGGGCGAGGGTGGCGGGATTGCAGCTCACGTAGACAATTCGCGACGGTCGTAGAGCCAATAGCGCCTCTAGTACTCTGGGCGTACAGCCTTTCCGAGGTGGGTCGAGCACGGCTACATCGACCGGATTCGCCATCTCTTCGAGGAGAACGGGCAAGACTTCTTCTACCGAACCCACGTGAAACATGATGTTGTTGATGCCGTTGATGGCGGCGTTGGTTTGGGCTTGTTCGACAGAGGGGTCATGGGTCTCAATGGCGATCGCCTCTTTCACATGCTCAGCGAGGGGCAGCGTCAACGTGCCAACACCGCAATAGGCATCGATCAAGACCTCATTCCCCGTCAACGCCAGCTCCTCTAGAATCACCGTCAGCAGACGCTCTGCCTGCTCCGTATTGACTTGGAAGAACGTCGTCGCCCCAATGTGAAAGGTCAGGTTTGCAAACTGCTCGATTAGGTAAGGTCGTCCAACAATACAGCGAGTCTCAGCCCCAAAAATTGAGTTTGTCTCATTGGGGTTGTGGTTGAGCAGGATGCCCACCAGCAGAGGATAGCGGTTGAACCAATCGGTTACCTCCTCTTCAAGTCCCTCCCAATCGGCTTCAGTGGCAACCAGTGTCAGCAGCATCTCTCCCGTGCGACGACCAATGCGCAGCGCCATGTGTCGCAGTCTTCCCTGATGGCGCTTTTCGCTATAGATGCTCCACCCTTGGGTTTGAATATCGTGCTTTACTTCTTCCAGTAACGGATTCAACCGTTCGTCCTGAACTGGACACTGATTCAGGTTCACCAACTTATGACTGCCCTTTTGGTAGTATCCGGCCTGCACCTGACCCGTCGTGGGCGATCGCCCAAACGGATACGTCGCTTTATTTCGATAGCCCAATGGGTCGGCTGCAATCACCTCATTCACGGGTGGATTCGGCAGATGTCCAATGCGCTCTAAGGCTTGCACCACCTCGTTTTGTTTGGCGATGAGCTGTTGCTCATAGGCCACAGGCTGCCATTGACAGCCCCCGCATTTATCCGCCACGATGCACGTTGGGCGAACTCGATTGGGAGACGGCGTGAGAATCTGCAAAATCTTGCCGTGGCCATAGGAGGGCTTGATGTGAACCAGACGAATGAGGAGGCGATCGCCGGGGACTGAATTAGGCACAAAGACGACGCGATCGCCCCATCGACCCACTCCATCTCCCCGATTGCTCAAATCATGGATGTCGAGTTCGAGCGAAGCGCCCTGCTGCCAATCGGTCACTGACAATTCAGTTGTGTGCTCTGGACTGGAGCCATGCTCGTAATTCTGCCCATCCATCAGCGTTATCTCCACGTTTCTTATCTAAACTCTTCGCAATACTCTCTCTACGGCTTGGCTAGAGAAGCCATTCTATAAATAAAGATTTTCTCGGAATAAAAAATGTCGAGATGTTGTTCTACTTAGCGTGCGCATAATCACTTTTTATATCACCCCTTACCCCCACTTGAGAGGGAAAAGACGATGGCACAACCAATATCTTTCAGTCGACGTGATTTTTTGAAGTTGGGACTTGTTGGAGGAGCGCTCTTGGGAGCCCCGATGACCATTCCCCGTCCGGCGCGAGCCTTGAGTCCACAATTAGAACGATTTCAACAGCCCCTCAGAATACCACCTGAATTGTCTCCTGTCCGCAGCGACGCCACGACCGACTACTACGAAATCCGAGTGCACAAGGCGATCGCCGAAGTTCTGCCAGGGCGACAGACCGAAATTTGGGGATATAACGGATTGTATCCTGGCCCAACGATTCGCCAGCAGGGCGGCAAGCGTGATGACGGCGGACGTCAATCGGTGGTGCGCTTTATCAACGAGTTGGGACAAGACAACCAGGGCGAGGATATTTCGACGGTGACCCACCTCCATGGCATGGCCTCCCTGCCTCAATACGACGGGTTTGCAGAAGACCTCATTCGCCCTGGCTATTTCAAAGACTACATTTATCCCAACGATCGCGCAGCGACAATTTGGTATCACGATCACGCTATCGACAAGACTTCCCGCAATGTGTATCGAGGGCTGGCTGGAATGTACATTGTGGAGGATCAATTTGAACGAGATCTGCCCTTACCCAAAGGCCCCTATGATGTGCCCTTAATTCTGCAAGATGCATTTTTCGCCAACGATGGTCACATGGTGTTTGACGATCGGGGACAACGCAGTCTCTATGGAGATGTGGCGCTGGTCAATGGGGTTCCCTGGCCGCACATGAGCGTGGCAAATCGCAAATACCGCTTCCGCATTCTGAATGCATCCGGTTCTCGCAGCTACAATCTAACCCTGAGTCGCGATGAAAAACGATTGACTCTGGGAGAGACGTTGTTTGTTATTGGGTCTGATGGCGGATTGCTCGGCGAACCTGTCGAACTCAAAACACCCTATCAGGTGTTGGAAATTGGGATGGCTGAACGATATGAAGTGATTATCGACTTTTCTCGCTACCCGGTGGGCAGTTCGGTCTACCTCAAAAATCTTGGGTTTACGGGTAGCATCGATACCGATGACCGCATTCACACGCTGATGCGCTTTGACATCACACGGGAAGAACCAGACGATAGTCAACTGCCCGATACTCTACGTCCCGTCAATCGATTGTCTGCTGAAGATGCTGGTCGAACACGGACGTTCCGGTTTTCTCGAAATCTGAACCGTTGGGTGATCAACAATCAAGAATGGAATCCGAACGTTGCCATTGCCGACCCAGGAACGGGGGATGTAGAAATTTGGGAATTGGTCAATCCAGGTAGTGGTTGGTTCCATCCCGTCCATATCCATCTGATTGACATGCAAATGCTCGATCGCAATGGCCTCCCGCCGCGCCCTTACGAACGGGGGTGGAAAGATGTGTTTCACGTGGGTGAGTTTGAGACGGTGCGCGTGATTGGGAAATTTGGAACCCGTGACGGTACGTACATCAACGGTCAATATATGATGCACTGTCACAACCTGGTGCATGAAGACCATTCGATGATGACGACTTTCGAAATTGGGATGAATGGCAGTGATCCGATGTCGGCTCCTGCTCTACCCATTTCCGAGATGCGATCGCTCTGACGATATAGCCGTGAACACGTGAATGAGACCTTAGACCATGGCCATGTTATTGGGGATGCAGAGCATCCCCAATAACATGGCCTAATCAATATAAACCTCGTCTAGGTTGAGAACTGTAGTGTTTAACGACCAGCGCCGTAGACTTCTTCGTCATAGGCTTCCATCGCATCCATATCATATGGGTGCGGTGCTTGTTCATAGGTTTTCCCTGATCGGGATTTGGAAGAGGTTGCGGACTGTTGGCGATCGCCCTGCCTCGTCTGCTCAGTTTTCTCTGACCGTTTCCTTTCTTGTTTGGGCAAAGCTCGATCGGTCGTTTGGATAGACGATGGTTCAGCCTGGGTCGCAGACGGAGTGGTTTTGGCCAATGCACCGGGCGTCCAAAGCACAATTAACATACTGGCGATCGCCACTACCAGTCCTTGAAATAGCCGTTTCAGAATCATCATGGCACGCTCCTTTTGTAGTGACGTGTGATAACTGAATGACACTACCCACCTGCTCAGTAGGTAGACACAATTAAAGACAAAACCCCTAAACCCTGTGCGGCCTACTGAGCGGGTGACACAGAAGTTAGAACCTGGTTTTAATGATGCAGAGGTACTTACAGAAGTACGTACTCAGTAGTTTGGCATTATTAAACTGAAAACCTAAAACCCTGGGGCGCGCCCCTCCGGGGCGCTCCCCAGGTTTTTAAAGTGAGTTTATTGATGCCGAGCTACTTAACGATTGTATCGGGTAGGGTGTTGCCATCGGCATCACGTCAATGCCCACGCCAGAGAATCGACCCACGCCATAGCCTGGAATCGTTTAATGGAGATAGCATCGTCGCGTCGCCCAAACAACGTTAGGTTTTATGAACCGTTGGAGACCTGAATACCTGCCACAGGATGCTGGGAGCAAACAATGTCGTCGGCGGTTTGACCAGATGAGCCACTTCGATAAAGGCACGATGAGCCTTAGCACTGGTTTGCGATAGCCTCAACACCCGATCAAAATATCCCTGCAATAGCTGAGCCAGCCAGCCCGGTCGTTTTCCTTCAGTCGCTGCCCAACGAAAGTCTTCGCCTGTGGCCATCAGCCATGGCGTATCCAGGGCTTTGGCAAGACGGTGCTGAAAGGTTGGCTCCCAATGATGATGAGTTTTACTGCTGGTTTGCGCTAGACATTGCTCTAGCGTTACGGCACCGATTGCTGCCGCAGTCATGCCTTGTCCATACACTGGGTTGAAGCAGCAGACGGCATCGCCTAGCGCCACAATTCCACGAGGAATGGCAGACAACTGTTCATAGTGTCGCCATTGATTTTCCGTACGTCGATAGCAGTGGATTGGGGAGCAGGGTTCCGCTGTCTTGAGCAAGTTGTACACGATTGGATCTCGCAAACTTTGGGCAAAGGCGAGAAATCCTGCCTCGTCATCCGGGGGATGGTCGCCCGCAATGCCAGATAGAGTGACGATCCAGCGATCGCCCTCGACGGGATAGCACACCCCACCACGGGTAGACTCGCCTGGTTTTGCTGCAACGATGACACCTTGGGCGATCGCCTCTGCTGGTTGGCGATACCAACGACTCGCATAGCCCAGAAATGAATTCACCTTGGTTTCTGGAGGCTTTTCGTATCCGAATACCGACAGCCATTGAGGCAATTTAGACTGTCGTCCCATTGCATCCACGACGAGATCGGCAGAGAGATCGGCAGATGCAGGTTCACCTGATCCAGCTCGGAGTTTGACACCCATAATTCTCGGTGTGGGCTGAGCGTTGTAGACCAGACCTTGAACCAAACAACCGGGACGCAAATTAAACCGCTCGTTTTTCAGAAGACGCTGACGCACAGCCCATTCCAATAGGAGTCGAGTACAGCAAAGTCCCTGTAACCCAGAGTTATGTTGCTCCAGCCAACCTTCGATGCTGAGAAACTTCCAGTCGGCAATCCAGTCCATCGGAATGGCTCCTGCCTGGATCAAGTCATCGACAATGCCTGGGAAAAGTTGCTCCAGAATCTGCTGTCCCTGCAACAGCAAGGCATGGACATGATGCCCTTGAGGAACACCGGGTCGAGGGATGGGCTGATCGGGAAACTGATCCCGTTCTAGAAGCGTAACCTGGTCAAAATGATCGAGCAGAACCCGTGCAGCAAGGAGTCCTGCAATGCTGCCACCGAGAACAATCCCATGACGATCAGATGGCATGGATAAACGTGGAGGGTGGTGATGATGAGGGGTAGGTGCAACAGTCATAATCAAGCTTCAATATCCTTTGGTCGTCAGTAAAGGGGCCACATTAATGTACCCCCCCAAAACTTTTCCGCTCGCGTAGCATACAGAGCAGATCTTTAGAGCAGTTGTTTCATTACACCCCATGAACTAGAGGCCCGTAACGGGGCGATCGCAGGGGGCGTCTAGAGACTACAACAGGAACTCACTGATTTCCACATAACGACCCATACAAGTCAGCTTGCCAGGGTAATTCAAACCGACGTGATTTTCCTGTCCATCAGCGACAGCCAAGTTCAGCGATGCGATGATGCTCACCGATGGCGTGAACGCATGACTGCGGGTTTAACCTTCTCTTTACCCTAACCGCGTAGCGTATTGATTAGATCATTGCAATCGTTGACTGCTGGGCGAAAAATTTCACGATGTCTCACTGCTTTTCATCACCGTTTGAGTCTGTACACATCCATCAATGGCTGAATTCATCTCGTCGAGTCATGCATCGATGCAGTGGGGCGATATTCCTGGCTGGATTGACGCTGGTGGCCGTTGGATGCGCCCCACGACTCGATACGGATGCGATCGCCCACTCGATTCAGAATGATTTAGAAGAACAAGGCGATATTCGCGTTGAGAAAGTTGTGTGTCCAGATAATGTTGAACCTATTCTCGGACAGACATTCCGTTGCTGGGGAAAGCTGTCAGAGGATGAGTTTTTTCCAATTGAGATGACGCAAATTGCAGACATGGAAGAAGCAGATGCGGCTCAAGCTATTGATTGGAGTATTTCGACCTCTCGAACGATGCTGAATCTTGCGCAGCTTGAGCTAGAGTTTCAAGCTGCGTTGCGCGAAGAAATGGCCACAGAAATTGACCAAGATTTGACTGTGCCTGTTCAGGTTGATTGTGGTGCGATGTATCGTGTCAACACACCTGGAGAAACGTTCACGTGTCAGGTGCAATCCGCTGTGATTATTGATGCTCGTCGCCTGGAGAACGTCAAGATCACGGTGGATTCTCAGGGAAACTTGAATTGGCAGGGGGTTCGAAATCTCATTACACCTGAAGAATTGACAGCGGCAAAAGCAGAAGGATTAGCCTTTGAGAGCATTGCTCCGGAGGTAGAAGATGTAAGCGGCATTGACGATACTCAACTTAGGGATGAGGCCCAAGGAAAACAACAGCAAGCAGCTGACCCATCAGAGCAGAAGGCTATTTGATTATCAACAAGTACGAACAAATAGACGGAAGCATCCGATACGAAGAGGAGAATAAGAACATATCATCTTGATGATTCTTTGAAATCCTTCGTTTACGATGCCTGTGTTTCACAACGAATTTTATGAAATTGCAGCGATTCTCTTCGTAGCTGTGGCCAGTGGCGCGATCGCCCTGCGCCTGCGACAGCCGTTGCTCATCGCCTTTATTGCCGTTGGAGTCTTAGTTGGCCCCAGTGGATTAGGGTGGGTCGTGTCGAGCGAGCAGGTTGATCTGTTTGCTGAAATGGGAATTACTCTGCTGCTCTTTGTTGTGGGGCTGAAGCTGGATCCCCATGAGATTCGCTCCGTCGGATCCGTGGCGATCGCCGTTGGGTTCGCTCAAATGCTCCTCACTGGGGTCGTTGGCTATGGTCTGAGTCTGGTATTTGGTCTGTCATGGGTGAGTGCGTTTTATGTCGCTGTTGGGCTGACCTTCTCTAGCACCATCATTATCGTCAAGCTGCTATCAGATAAAAAAGAAATTGATGCGCTTCACGGGCGGATTGCGGTGGGAGTGCTAATTATTCAAGACATTACCGTGGTTTTGGTGATGATTGGGCTATCGGCTCTGAGCAGTAGTGATGCGACCAGCCACATCGGCATGACGCTTCTCATTGTTCTGCTCAAAGGGGCAGGGTTTCTTGCCCTTGTTGCTGCACTGGCGCGATACGTCTTGCCCCCGTTGCTGCATGAACTCGCGCGATCCCAAGAATTGTTGGTGCTATCGGGGATTGCCTGGGCGATCGCCCTTGCCGCCGGAGCCGACCTCCTAGGCTTTAGCAAAGAAATGGGTGCTTTTTTAGCCGGGGTTGCGATCGCCTCGACCCCCTATCGAGTGCCGATTTCAACTCGCTTGATCACACTTCGAGATTTTCTACTGCTATTTTTCTTCATCAACTTGGGCGTTCACATTGATCTCCATTCCATGGGGCAGCAAGTCTTCCCTGCACTGGTATTGGCTATGTTCGTGTTAATCGGCAAGCCGCTCATGGTGTTGGTGCTCATGGGCCGCATGGGATATCGAAAATATACCAGTGCATTGACAGGCTTATCTCTCAGCCAAATTAGTGAATTCTCCTTGATTCTTGCAGCCCTCGGAGTCAGTCTCGGACATATTGGTGATGACGTATTAGGACTCATCACCTTGATCGGAATCATCACAATGGCAGTCTCTACCTACATGATTTTGGATGCCCATGCGCTGTATACCACACTTGCCCCTGGACTCAGCTTTTGTGAACGAGCGATCGCCCACGCCAACCCAACGGAACCACCTGTTGGCCAACTAAATTTGCCGCCCGTTGAGGTCATTGTGTTTGGATTAGGGCGCTATGGTGGGCGACTCGTTCAAAACTTTCAACGGCATGGCATTGAGGTTTTTGGGGTAGACTTTGACCCCGAAAATGTTGTGCGCTGGAAAACCCGAGGCATCCGCACCCTTTATGGCGATGCGGATGATCCTGAACTACCGGGGCTGTTGCCCTTAGAACATGTGCGGTGGATTGTCAGCACATTACCAAACTGTGCCCTGGGATTAACGTTGTTGCACATTCTGAAAGATCATCACTTCCAGGGGAAGATTGTGCTCACCAGCCACAATCATCGAGACGAAGAAATCTTACTCAATGCTGGCGCAGACATGGTGCTGCTTCCCTTTCGAGATGCGGCAAATCAGGCATCACAGATGCTGCTTAATCTAGATGCGAACCTTTCTTAGGCATCGGCTGTCACGATTTAGCCTGTTGCCGATGACGCGGCGATCGCCTCTGTGTTTTCGATGTCTGTCTCAGCGTCTGCTACAACAATGCGAGGCTGAGACGCATGGATGCGAGACACGACTTCGTAGTTGATGGTGCCCATCCACGAGGCGAGGCATTCAGCACTCACCTGTTCATCGCCATCTTGCCCCAACAGCGTTGCGACAGACCCCACCTGAGCATCAGGAATGTGCGTCACATCTACCATCATCATGTTCATGCAGATGCGACCACAAATCGGTGCCCGAACCCCGTGGATGATGACGTAGCCTAAATTCGACAGACGGCGATCGTACCCTTCGTGATAGCCCAGTGGGAGGATTGCGATTTGCATCGGATGTGTGGCCCGATAGGTGCGTCCATAGCCCACGTATCCTCCAGTCGGAACCGACTTAACTTGAGCAATGCGGGCACGCCAAGAGAGGACAGGAGATAGGGTTGGAATAAAAGAGTCAGGGCGATCGCCCATTGTTTGAAGCAGGGTGACATAGGTCTCATTTGATGGCCACAGACCATAGGCAGCAATTCCAACGCGAACCATTGAGCCATGAGCTTCGGGCCAGAGCAGTGTCGCTGCTGAATTAGCCGAATGCGTCATCGGAACCTCGTAGCCTGCCTGCCGAAAAGCCTGCTGCGCATCCGTCAAGGTAGTGAGCTGGTGACGGGCAAACTGGTGGTTGGTTGTATCCTCAATGTCTGCATAGTGTGTTGTAATCCCTTCCAGCTCGATTCCATCCAGGGATTGAATCAGTTGTGCTAACGCCAGCGCCTCCTTCAATTCAATACCCTGACGGTGAGTTCCCGTTTCCACTTTGAGGTGAACTCGAACTGGGTGCCCCCAAGTTCGTCCTGCTTTAGCCAGTGCTTTGGCGACGTTGGGGTCATACAACACAAGTCGAGCTTGCGCTTTGGCAACTTTTTCAGCTTGGCAAGCAGGCACATTGCCGCAAATATAGATGGGCGCTGCAATGCCAGATTCTCTCAAGATGACCGCTTCGTAGGCAAAGTTGACAATCAGCCAGTCGGCTCCGGCTGCCAAAAACTCTGTTGATGCTGGAATGATGCCGTGACCGAATGCGTCAGACTTGACCACAACACCCAAGGTGACCTGGTCACCAATCCGATGTCGCAACGTTCTCATATTGGACTGAATAGCCGATCGAGACACTTCGCACCAAGACGACTCTGAGGCTATTGCGGTAGAAAAATCAAGTTCCATACCCATGCTTTCGTACCCTTTCGGCTTATAACTTAAGCTGGTAAGAATTTAACGGGATTGTGGGGCACTGAGTGCCCCACAATCCCGTTAAATTCTTACCAGCCCTGTATTCAATGTAGGAACGTCTATTGGATGGGTGTCGAATAGGTGCCAATCAAAGAAGCCTGGATGTATCCTTCGACAATGTCCTGCACTCAGCCATGAATGCTGCAACGGCATACTGTCAGTCGTCCACTCCTGGAATCGGTGTGCGATCGCCCTGCACTTTCCGTCACGCCTTCTCCGACACATCCAATGGGATGTCCATGAATCCAGATAGTATAGCGAACGACAACAGTGTTAGGACATGTTGATGGGAGTGCTAAACGCTCCCATCAATATGTCCTAACCCTGTTTTATACCCAGTGTATTGCCAGATAGCGAGTTGTTTGGATTTGCTGCTCTAGCCTGCTTGAACACCAGCTCCCAAACCAGCAGCCATCTCTTCAGGACTAATCTTCCCGTCATTATCAATGTCTAGGGCATCAAACACAGCATCGGTTCCCATCCATTCTTCGCGGGTAATGAAACCGTCACCGTCCAAGTCATACACCAAGAAGACATCGTGAGCTGCATGGCTGAGAGTATCAGCACCCTCCAACCGAGCTAAACGAGCTTCTAACAACGCTTCGAGAGAGGCGATCGCCTTTGAAAACCCACTGATACCTTCTGCCAATTTTTCGTTGGCCATCCGATCTGTTTTATGCATTTCATCAAAGGTTGCTTTATCGATAGACAGCTTTTCGATGTCCATATCCGTTGACTTTGTTGGATCCAGCTTTCGGGGGAGATCACCTGTTGTCTCAGCCAATTTAGCCAACAGTCCGGGCGAAATTGTTAGCAGATCACATCCGGCCAACTCTGAAATCTCTCCAATGTTTCGGAAGCTAGCTCCCATGATCTCGGTCTTGTATCCAAACTTATGAAAATAGTTGTAAATGCTGGTTACTGAAATAACACCTGGATCTTCGTCTGCGGGATAAGAATCACGTCCTGTTTCTTTTTTGTGCCAGTCGAGAATTCGGCCGACAAATGGAGAAATCAGCGTAACGCCAGCTTCAGCACAAGCAATGGCCTGGTGAAGACCAAATAATAACGTCAGGTTGCAGTGAATACCTTCTTTTTCCAAGATTTCAGCGGCTTGAATTCCTTCCCACGTGGAAGCAATTTTAATCAGAACGCGATTGGGATCGGCGCCTGCGGCCTTGTACTGGCTAATCAGATAACGAGCTTTGTCGAGCGTTGCTTCCGTGTCGTAAGATAACCGAGCGTCAACCTCAGTAGATACTCGCCCTGGAACGATATCGAGGATGCGCAACCCAAACGAAACAGATAACTGGTCGATCGCAAGAGAAACAACCGTTTTGGCATCCGCTCCAGTGCCTGCCGTTTGCCGTACCTGTCGGAGTGTGTCATCAACAATATCTTGATACTCCTCCATCTGGGCAGCGGCTGTAATCAGCGATGGATTCGTTGTCGTGTCTTGGGGCTTAAAGGATTCAATGGCCTGGATATCCCCTGTGTCGGCAACGACAATAGTCATCTCACGGAGTTGCTCAAGCAGAGTCCGACTCATACAGTTTTACCTCTAAGATGATGTAAGTACTTGGACGTAATTAAAACCAAGAACCCAGATTCTGTGCCGCCCGCTGCGCGGGCGGCACAGAATCTGGAAGGCTACATTTAATTATGGCTAGCTACTTATAAGCATGGTGACTACGATAGACCATGCCAGAAAAAGTCAGGTTTTGTTGGTCTTAGAGATCACTCGACCAAAATCTTCAGGATTCTTTTAGATGGTGACGACAATTGTCGCTGAACGAACGAGACATTAATTGACTCTTCGAATCGGCGTATGCCTTATCTCATCATGTTTTAGATGCAATGTTCGAATAAGTAAAGGCATGATCCCACACATAGTCCAGCAATTCTTTTGCTTGATGAAGGGGTAACACATTGCAATATCCGTCAGCATCATAGCGAAAGAGAGCCACACCATTCTTAACAGAGTCTTCAGGTTCCGACACAGGATTCATCGGAGAAGAAGCCGTCGATAGGTGTCCTCGAATCATGGCTAAATTTCGGAGCGGGTTTTGAATGTCAAAATCAATCGGCACTTGAAATTTATCTAGCATCCACTGTTCAACGGTGTTGTCGAGTTGTTTGGTGGTTAGCGGTGTCTGGCTCGTCAACAGATGGTAGTAAATCAAGATGATCTCTTTGCATTCTTCTTCTTCTGCCGCATCAATCAAGAGTTGAAAGACGCCGCGATTATTAGCGAGGCTTCGGAAAAATAGAGTGTCGGTCACATTTTTTTGGAATCGGATTTTTTTGGTTTGGTAGGTGGTGTATTGCTTGAATGCGAATCCACCGAGGGCGATCGCCATCGTTAAGGCCGCTACTAAGATGGGCAAGACGCCTTGAGCCATTTCTTCCGTGATATTCAATCCTTTAAGCAGGTCAGTCATCTCCAGAAAAAAGAGAATAATGCCGACAATCAACACCAAGTTTGGTAATACGCGCATGAGAAGAGGAATGGCAGCTCCAACCGTCGGCACCCAAAACAGGAGACGATCTTTCCACGTCATACTTGTTTTCACATTGGGAAATAGCAACTCAATATCAAACTGAGGGATGTTTTTGTACAAATAGACATAAATTTTCCCAGGCTTGAATTTGAGCCGTTTTAGATTGACGTTGTTTGCTCGGAAGTGAGCATCATCTTTAAATTTTATAAGCAAGGCGACGCGGTCAAAAACGGCGACTTTTTTTTGGATTTTCTTAAAGAAGCGTTTGTATCGAATTGTGCGCGAGGTATCTCCCCGGTAATAGCAGAGCACTGTATCCATATCGTCAAAATTGATGTCTGTTCTCAAGTCAATTAATGATGTTTCATCAAATGCTTGTTTAAGCGTGTCATCAGAAAGCTGTTGATAGTTGGCACTTTCCAAAACATGTTGAAAGGCTTGAATGACTTTTTGTTTCATTCCGCGCTGTTGCTCATGAGTTGGCGTAGCTCGCAGCTGTTGGTCTTCTGTCGGATCGAACGGGATGTAATTTTGCTTGAGGGTTTCAACAAATGCATGGAATTTGAAGTGATAGTAAGCAGACAAAATTTCGCAAAATTGTCGGAAAGTTATTATCTGTTCAGCAGAGAGCTTGCCATCCTCGATACACATGTCAATGAGATCTGCTCGCCGAAAGGGGATAAATGCTTCTCGATTTTCGTATACAGCCATAGGATTTGTTGAAGTGCAAAGTTAATCTGCCTGAATTATGAGTGATGGTTGAATATAGAACAGATAAATCTCACTCTACATTCAGCACTTATTCATGGGTTATGGAAGATACCTATGAGCCTAGTCATAAAAATCAGCTTGCTCAAATTTTTTCATATCACGATGATGATGACTTTGTTTATTAGTTTTATTTAAGAGGAACGCATAGAAAAATTGTTTGGTATTTCCTTGTTCTCATTGAGTAGCTCGGCGTTATTAACCTGAAAATCCAGAACCCTGGAAGGGCAACTCAGCAGTGCTTCCCAGGGTTCTAAAGCAAGTCTATTGATGCCTATCTTCTGAGTTTTCAAAGCCATGACATCATGCTGTCCCCTTCAGAAATATAGATTGGGTCATGCCTGGACATATGACGATGCTTGGCTAACCACGCTTACTAACAAGATGATGATGTGGAGAAATGGTTTTCTGATATTCAGACAGCCTTCATAAAGTGCTGAGATACTTTCATATGAGGTATTTTTGAGGTTCTCAACTCGTGTTGATGGCTTAAATGAGAACATCCTTCAGTCCTTTCTAAGCAGAGTTTTCAGTGCAGTTAATATGGCATTTTTTCTGCGTTCGATAATTTGCTTGTCCAACATTTTTCGGAGAATTTCATAAATGAAACGTGCATTCTTTCAAGGACTCACCGCAGTGGCGATCGCCACTGCCGCATTCTCTCTAGAGACACCTGTATCGCAAGCTCAAATCCAAGTTGGGGCAAGCACACCCATCGTGTCTAATGCCGGGACGTTGAACCGGAATAATGACCACTTCCTTGAGGTAACCGTGAATGGAGACATGCCTCTCGAGCGACTCAAGGTTGTCTGCGTCACCTTCCATGAGCTGTCTGGTGTCGAAGTTGTAGATGCTGAAACAGGTGAGGACATCCCTTTCGCCTTTAATGCTGGATTTGAGGAGTTTACAATCACCTTCTCAGACTCCCTTGAAGCAGGAAAAACAGTTCGAATCATCATGAAAGATTCCCGCGTTCGGGGTCGATTGGGTGGTTTGACGGTTCCTTATCAAGTGTTTGCAACCTATCCCAGCATTGGAGAGAATATCCCCATCGGCACCGCTGTCATTTCAATTCCTGAAGTCACAGGCCGATAGATTAGGGAGCAAGATGCTACCTTGACCCATTAAGATGCAGCGTGCCTTTGTCAAGGAGGCACGCTTTTTGGTTTAGATTATAAGGCGAGACGCTGGGACGCTGAACACCCCAGCATCTCGCCTTAATTCTTCCTGGCTTCATTCCCGGCTTGAGGTGTAAGCCCGCTGTTTTGTATTCAGTCATGCATGAATATTTCGTGTCAACCCATGCAGGGTAGGGATGATGGTTTCCCCGTCGAGAGAACCACAAATTTTAACCGAAACGAGATACAACCTCGACTATTAAGTACCTGGACGTCATTAAAATCAA
>JBCCWF010000013.1:0-30136 GCA_039194035.1 Cyanobacteria bacterium P01_E01_bin.6
ACAACTACTCTCTGAGAGTAAGATGGCGGCAACATTCTCACTGAAGACGCTCAAGTGACGCTTGTCCTTGGGGTGAATGAATTGACTCAGTTGCTCTTGTAGCTGACGATGAAGCAGGGGAGTAGACATGGGTGCACTTCGGTGTTGTGGTAAACATGAAGCATCTCATCTAATCCCCTTTCTGTCACTTCAATGGCCTGCTGGGCAACGGCTACAGTCAGATCTAAAGTTTTCTGCACCACCAAGGCCTTATCTGATAGGCGATCACGACAATACTGACGAATCACGGCGATCGCTTGATTGCTCAAAAAGTCGTGTTGATCAACTCACAACAATAAATTGCGTGGGCTCTGATTCCTTCTCTGTAGATCACTCACAGGGGTCATTCGCCGTAAAAACAACCTGTATTTTTAGCAGATTTAGAGGGCAAATTACACAAAAAATTTTGAGGCGCTTTGCGCCAACAGATAGCAAGAGGGCAAAAGTAGAGCTAACTGTCCGCACCTTGAAGAGTCCTCGGGGCCGAACAGACAACTCGAAAACCAACATTGCTGAGGCGGTTGACGGGGTAGTTGAGGTCGCGATAGGCAGAACGGCAATCCTCTGGAATGAAGTTCCAGGAGCCGCCGCGTCGAACACGGGGTGCACCTTCATTATCGGTTAACCAGGCACTGCCATCATTCGGTGCATCATCATAATTACCGTGCCAATGATCCTGGCACCACTCCCAAACATTCCCATGCATGTCGCAGAGTCCAAAGGCATTAGCGACTTTAAAGTGGAAGACCGATGTCGTTTCTTGTCGATACTCTCCTTTGGGGCCATCGTTATACCGACTAGTCCCTCTATAATTCGCTAGCTCTGAGGAAATCGTCTCCCCAAAATGAAAGGGGGTTGTTGTGCCAGCTCGGCACGCATATTCCCATTCTGCTTCTGTCGGTAATCGATATTCCCGACCAGTATGTCGAGCAAGTCTCGCACAAAACTCAACAGCCTCATACCAGTTCACTTTCTCAACAGGGCGATCATCACCCTTGAAGTTGGACGGATCAGGATCTAAGTTTAGATTCACCTGCTCTAGTCCCGCCACAACTCGCCACTGCGCCTGAGTAACCGGGTAGCGTCCCATGAAAAAGGGGGGAACGGTCACCTCATGCTGTGGGCTTTCCCAAGGTTGGCATCCTGGCTCACTCTCTGGAGAACCCATCGTGAAGGTGCTACCAGGGATAGAGACCATTTCAAGGAAGACTTTGGATGAATCAAACTCAATTATTGCCTGTAGCTGTTTTTGAAAAGCCGCTAACCGAGAAGCCGAATCACCAGAATCACTGTATGCACTCATCTGTACCGATTGAACTAAGGCATAGGCAAGCCTTTCTTGAGTTCTGGTCTGGGATATCAAAACACGCTTACCCAAGGCAGATATCACTTGTTGAAATTTATCAGCAGGCAATGCTTTCAAAAAATTAACAAGTTGTACTTCGCTGCGAAGATCGGGCGTAGATGGGCTATCGAATCCTTCAACAAATTGCCTTGCTTGTCTCTGCCTCTCGTTAACCACCCATTCAAATTCAACAGCTTTATTGAATACACGTTCGAACAACCCTTGATTCTGAGGCTGTTTTGATAAAGTCACAATCTTAAAGTTAAACAGCTCAAAACCATCATCAGCCTCGGAATCAACCGTGATACTTGCAACCGTAAACATATCTATCTGCAAGGATGGCCAACTCGCCTGTGACTCAGTCTCATCATCAGCGTCTATGAGTTGTGCCACAGTGAACGACATTGTTCGTAGAGGCGGCATCTCAAAATCAGAAGAGAGCAAAGAACCTGAGCTGATGGGACGATCTAGCGCATCCACTAATGCTGTATAGTCCCCACCCATCTGCTGCAACACCTGCTTCGCGACAGTGGCAAACTTCAACAGATCAGAACCACCCGCGTCTCCCAGTTCCTTCTCTAGCTGTAGCAGAGCCGTAAAGCTGTAGATACTCCTATTTAGCTTCTTCCCGATGTATTGCGAAACCCGATCCAACACCTCTTCTTTGAGGGGATTGGGCACCGAATCAATCAGAGGCGATCGCACATCCGGCACAAAGTCATAGCTCGGTTTGCGATGACGGTTACTGCCATCTACCTCTGTCGCTTCATCGTCTCGCTCAATAAGCCCACTCATGAAGATCTCAGCCAGGTGCAACGGCGTAGACTCCCGCAGCATCGTCTCCTGAAGCAGATAGATGATCGGCAAGTTCACCGGCACCAAGGCCATCAGTCCAGCCAATCGCTTTGCCAAAGCTGAAGCAGTTGAGGTAAATCGTTTCACCAATTGCTCCGATGACAGAGACTCTGCCGAACTTACCTGATGGGGCTGTAGGTCTTGCCAGCCGTCATCAAACCAAATCCCTGCTGCCCAGCTTTCACCCCATCCAGAAACCATCTTGGCCCACTGAGTCAATGAGTTGGGCTCCAGAGTAATCACCGGAAGCTTTAAGCCTCCAGATTGCCCTTGTTCAGCTCCAATCGGTGGTTCTTGAAACAGCAATTGCTGGTTCGTCACACCCCGTATCCAAGCCCTTAGCTGTACATCCAGTCCTGCACTCAACACTGTGCGCGACCATAGATGACCAGGGAGTAACTGCACAATTGCCACCGGGCCATGGGCCGCCCACAGCTCTAAACAAGATCGGTGAAGCGTACCTATGCGCCAAGCTGATGAAATGCAATCACTCACCAACAAGATCAACCGACGCCCTGACGCATCAATTAACTCTTTTGCACTCCTCGAAGGCTGCACTGCGTCATCGGAAGGGGGGGTTGCAAACAGCTTAATGTCACCTTGCGACGTTTGAAGATGCCACACTGTAATCGATCGAAATGCTCCTTGGCGTTCTAGCACCTGCTTAAAATCACGGATGGTTTCTCGCCACAAAAAGCTAGCAGCAGAATCTTCAATGACTAAAGCAACCTCTAACCATCGTTCTTTTGCTGGACGCACCACAGTCATACAAAACCGCTGTTCTGCTGTTTGCTCAGCCGTGGCATCTTCATCTAGTACCTGCTGCGTGTAGGAATCCACTTTACGCATGAAAGGACGCAGCGCCCGACCAATGGCCAACGTTTTACGTAATGCCGGAGCAGTGGGTACTTGAAATGGAATCCCTCCTGTATCAGGCGTTGGTTTGGTCGGCTGAGATTGAGAGTTTCCTGAATACAGTCCAATTTCTGATGAAGGTGGCGGCGGCGGTGGCGGTAGGGGAGGTGCAGGGCGAGAGGGATCGGTTTGTCCGCGCAGGGGTTGGGAAGAGGAGGAGGAAGATGGCGATCGCTGCATAGTCTCCCCATCCATGTAACGAGATAACCACACCAAGTCAGCAATATTTTCAGCATCCCAGTCAATCTCAGCCCTTCTCAGGCAAGTAATCAACTCCCTTAATGCCTCTGGAGATGCTGTTGGATCACTCATTAAGCACCTGAACCTGATAGGGGTTTCAATAGCTTATCTCGCAACTTTCCACGAGCTTCATCGGTGGGAATACCACTTTGGCGCAACAGATAAATTGCATTCAAAAGCTGATCCGTTGCTAGTTCTAACCCTTCCGTATCTCGCATTGAAAGGAAGGTCTGGATAATCGATTCTGCGTCTTCTAAAACATTGTCTTCCCGGAGATGCCGCCGCACAATCTCAGTCAGTTCATCATAGTTCGGCTCGCGCATATCTAGCCGCACACAGCGCCTCAAGAACGGAGGTGGAAAGTCACGCTCACCATTACTGGTCAAAATGACAAAGGGAAACGCATTGCACTGCACTTGCCCAGCAGGAACCTCCGTTGTCAGTTCCTGGTTTTCGTAAGCTGTGCTGACTCTGACCGTTGGCAAAACTTTTTTGATGCGCTCCAACTCAGGAATGCGATATCGCCCTTCCTCAAAGGCATGAAGCAAATCATTGGGCAAGTCAATATCGCTTTTATCAATCTCATCAATCAGCAAAATACGAGGGCGCTTAAGATTCTCCACTGGGAGCAGTGCAGTCCCTAGTGGCCCCAGACGAATGTATTTTCCAATGTCCTGGAGCATGTCACGGAGATTATGCGACTGGCGCTCTACGGGCTGCTTATCTACAGACTGGCCTTCTTCTTCTTCTGGTTGACTATTATCAGGCTGACGCCCCTTTTGTTGAGAGTCTTGCAATCGCCCGATCGCATCATAGCTATACAACCCATCTTTCAAGGTTGTGCGAGTTGTCACAGGCCAATAAAGGACTTCTCCTAACTTCAGCTCATGGGCTACGGCATAGGCCAGAGATGTTTTTCCAGTCCCTGGTTTACCTGTAATGAGCAACGGACGACGTAAATATAAGGCTGCATTCACCAGTTCAATTTCTTCAGGACGCGCTTTGAACGTGGCTCCCTTTTGCTGTTGTCGCGTTTGCTCATCTTTAAAGACGCGCCAGTTTGGAGGATCTGGCAAGCGTTCCAGACCATCATGAGGGTTCCCAGTGCCTTCAAAAATCTTCCAGGTCATAGCTTTTCGTGAGAATAGGTAATGTTAGGTGGCACACGATAGAAATCTTCCCACAGAAAGGATAAGTGATGTCCCAATTCTGAGGATGCCAGTGGCGATACATCTTCATCAAGTTCAGAGGTTTCCCGTCGCAGAGAAAATACTTCGTCAGGAACACGCTCAAGGCAGCAATTTAGAATAGTCGTATCCAGGCTTGCTGCAAGATGAGGCGAATCTGGACAGCGAATCCAGACAGCAGCTGGAGTTCCTGTTGCCAATAGAACACCGATTTCCCCTTGATTAGACGCTTTGGGCAACTTCTTGGTTAGCTTTAGTCCCAATGCTGATGCCAGGGCATTTTGAAGTCGCTTCGGGGTCAACTCATTGCCATCGACGAATGCGTCTATTGCTGGCCCGTGCAACTCATCTTGAAGACGATTCCATTTCGTTTCCCACTGCTTTAACCCCCGAGCAAAATCCAGCCTCTCTTGGGAACGAATCACAACATGGGGACATCGCTCTTCAATGCCAAGTGGGGCCGGGAATCCATACTCAACTGGAATCGGGCACTGCTCAATGGCCTGGTTAATCAAGGGCAGTGGCAGAAAGAACTCTATCGTCAAATCCTCGACTCGGATATTTCGACGAGCCACCTGATCTAAGTAATCGGCAATTAATGCAGGGAGGTGTTCATACCGAACTCCATCCGTTAGGTCTTCTGATTCAGGTATGTCAAGATACTTCTGCCAATTTAAAAGTTTTAGAGTCTCGGCCCCTTCCCCCGTTTTGGGTTCATATCCCTCTCTAGTCTCAGCGTTATACCGAGTTGAATTGGGAACTAACCATCCATCCACTTGATAGGGCTCTTTCTTCGTTGCTTTGTCTGCCTGAATCCTGATGAGTAAGCACGGTTTAACGACGTTCATGTGTTGAGGAGCGACTTGCTGTTGCCGCTCTTCCATTTGCTTGAGCAATGCTGCCAGATCTTTGTCTTCGCTTTTATAGCGCTCAATCCAAGCAATGAGATCAGTGCGCACCGGATCAACCCTTGGCTGATTCCATAAACATGCCGCAAACTCAACCAATTTGCCTGAGGACATCAACGCCATATCCGCGAGTCTATGCTCTAGCTCATTCTCGAATGGTTCTGACCACGTGTCAGGCCGACACACCCTATACGCCGTTGTTATTTGCTCAGACAGAGCATCATGATAGGGCACCAATATCTCTAGTAATGCGTGTTTTTTAAGCGCCTGAAGAGGAATTTGTAACTTCTGAACAGGAATCATAAAGCCAACTTTCGCGTCATCCTGCCCTACATGGCGAGCAACAACCATCCCTACCGATGATTGACTGGCATCACACCATACTGGAGAACCACTAAATCCACTCTCAATTGCTAATCCAGGTGCCTTTGTATCTTCTATTTGAACCCACCCTCCAGATGTTTCACCTCGGGTTACAGAGGTTAGGTTTCGTCCTGCGCGATCGCCATTTAGGAAGCCAAACACTCTCAGCGCCGCATCATTGAGTTGTTGTTGACTGAGCGGGCACAGCGGAATTGCCTCTATCGCCAACTTCGGCATCGCGGATAGATATAACAAGGCGGCATCACGACCAGAGTCATGCTGCTCAAACTCGTAGAAGATGACGGTTGCCTGGTGTGGTTGAGTTGTATTGAAGAAGGTAACCGACAGTTCTGAGCCAATGACATGTTCAGGAGAACGCAATGCCTCCTTCACCACATGGGCACAGGTCAACACATAGCCTTCTGCCACAAGAAACCCGGTTCCAGCAATGGTATTAAAATCAGCAAAATGAATTTGAGCGATCGCCCGCTTACTTGCCTCAAACTCCATCCGCACTGCCTGTCTCTTGCTCGTTCTCTTGCTCAGCAGAGCCTTGCTGCTTATTTCTATCCGGTGTCCATTTGAGTTTGACCCCGAACGTCACATCTCCACCGACAGAGCCAAACACAACACCCGCTTGAGCACTGAGCTTTAATCCAAAGCTAACTTCTACTTCATCCGCTGGAGTTGTCAACCCTGCTTGTAGCCTGGATAAAACCGTTGAAGCAACAGGTCTAACTAAATCAATCGCTTGTTCAAGAGTCTGAGTAGCTTGCAAAACCATCTGCTCACTGTTGACAGCCGCTACCCGCTCAATAGAACTCCCTCTAATGGCTTGGAGCTTATCAACTTCAACGAGAAATGCAGTTCCATCATTGAGCTTGAATTGGGCTAGTTCTTTTTCCATTGAGGCTCTCATTATCTTGTTTGGTTTTACCACAAGGCTGATGCTTGTGCATGTTATTCTTTCCCCAAGATATCAACAAACTCTTGCTACACAAATCCAGAAAGGTGTGATAAGCCGTTAGACATTTAAATTGCAGGGCTGTCCCCAACACAATAGAGCGGTATACAACCGCGCCACATCAACGTACGTCATCAACTCGTACACCACTAAACCTCGGAGGTTTTAAATTTCCATTCCTAACTGTCAACTTATTCGCGGTGCCAATCGGTACCACCAGGTTTATCAATCAGGGCAATTCCTTGAGTCTTGAGTTCATCGCGAATGCGATCGGCCTCAGCAAAATTCTTGGCTTTCCGAGCATCAAGCCGCTGTTGAACCAACGCGTCAATTGCCGCCTCATCTAATCCAGATGATGTCGCCTCAGCGTCCGAAGATGCCTTCAGTCCCAACACTTCAGCTAAAACAACGAGAGTTTGCCAATCGCGTCGCAACGTTTCAGCATCTGTATCGGCCTTCCCTTCATGAACGATGAGGTTCCCTGCCCGTCGCAGCTCCTTCGCTAAGTCAAACAAAACGGCGATCGCCCCTGGCGTATTGAAATCATCATCCATCGCCGCTTGGAACTTCTGCACCGCCGCACTGTCATCGGGTATGCGCATAGCAGATGGGTCGCCAAAGAATTCGTCTTCGGTATCTGTCCACCCCAGTGGTTTCCCATGTTTATAGCCGAACAGTAGCCCATCACGCAGGGTCTCCCAGCCATTCGTCGCAGAGGCGATCGCCTCGTCCGTAAAGTCGATGGGCTTACGATATTGCGCTTGCAGAACAAAGAGCCGCATCACCATGGGCGCAACCCCACCTTCATCCAGCAATTGACGAATGGTTGTGAAGTTGCCGAGAGACTTCGACATCTTCTCGCCACCAACATTGACCATGCCGTTGTGCATCCAGTAGGTTGCAAGGGGATGGCCCGTTGCGGCCTCAGACTGGGCAATCTCATTTTCATGGTGAGGAAAAACTAAATCTCCACCGCCCACGTGAATATCGATACTGTCGCCAAGGCGATCGCGCACCATTGCTGAGCACTCAATATGCCAGCCCGGTCGCCCATTTCCCCACGGCGATTCCCAGAAAGGTTCATCGGGCTTCGCTCCCTTCCAAAGGGCAAAATCAGCGGGATCTTTTTTCTTTGGGGCTTCTGGATCGGTCTCTACTCGACCACTCGCTCCCGCCTTCATATCGTCTAACTTCCGCCCCGACAACTTCCCATAGCCTGGAAATTGCCGAACCTCATAATAAACATCTCCCCCTGTCGCATACGCAACCCCTTTTTGCTCCAGTTCATGGATCAGGCGCTGAATACCATCAATCGTATGAGTTGCGCGGGGATGCTCATCCGCTTCCTGAATGTTGAGCCGGGCCATGTCTTCAAAATAGGCATCCGTGTATTTCTCTGACACGGCTGTCATAGAAGAGCCTTCTCGAATGGCGCGTTTCAGAATTTTGTCATCAATATCGGTGAAATTCTGCACATAGTGAACGTCATAGCCACGCCACGTCAGATAGCGACGTACCGTGTCCCACACCACATACGATCGAGCATGGCCAAGATGGCAATAGTCGTAAACAGTGACGCCACAGCAATACATCGTCACCTTTTCTGGTTCAAGGGGTTCGAAAAACTCTTTGCGGCGGGTGAGCGTATTGTAAAGTTGCAGGGTCATAGACTCAATGCTGACAGCAATTAAACGATTTAAACTCGCCTGTTGAGACGGAAGTCGCTCGGAAGATGATGAACTCACTTTAAAGCCTGGGGCACTCCCCAGGCTTTTTGGTTTTCAGTTTAGTCATGCCGAGCGACTACTCTGCCATTTTTGTTTTGAGGGATACGAATTCTCGTAATCCTCATTCCCAGTCTCCGGCTGGAAATGCCACCTAGAGACTCTGGCTCTCGTGCCATCCGAAGACTGGGAAACAGATGATTTCCCCCTGATTGATCTCCTGACAGAGTAATCCTTACAACCAGATAAGTACCTGGACAAAATTAAAACCAAAACCCCAAATCCTGTGCCGCCCGCGCGGCGGGCGGCACAGGATTTGGAAGGTTATGTTTACTTATGTCTAGCTACTTACAACCAGATGATGTGATGTTAGTCAGCAACAACGCTACCCTGCCACCACTCTATTCAGCAAACAGTACTCAACGAAAAAGCAAGATTCAAACTCAGACATTACAGCAATCTGCTGGCATTGTGAATAGGATGAAGAGCTAGTCAAATCCAACGATTGACACCCATCTCGCTACGTAAGTAACTGGACGTAATAAAACCAAAACCCCAAATTTTGTGTCGCCCGCGCAGCAGGCGGCACAGAATTTAGAAGGTTACGTTTAATTATGGATAGCTACGTATCGTGGTTTCATTCATCTCAAACTGGGGAACTCTGAGCAGGAAAGGCGTGCATTTACTGTTGGTTAAATGATTTACGAAATACAACGGCTTAGCCTAATTCCTCTCTCAAAATAGTTCCCACATGAAGCCTGAAGCCTTTCTGAGAGAAAAGCTTCAGGCTTCATTGCTATTTTTATTTGCATCACCCCCACCCTCAACAATTCTTAATTTTTCGACTGAATGATTGGGGCTTATGCGGACAGTCAGTATAAGTAGTAGTAGGAGAAGAAAGCTGAACCGTTAATCATTAATCATCCGTCTTGTCATCATCAGCGTGTCCGGAGAACCTTCGATGGCTTCAGAGTCCAAAATATACAACGCATCTACCTATTGCAGCCCAGCACTAGAAGACGCCTGGCGTCGATTTGGCGATTTCGACAAAAATGCCAGTGTTGCTCAAAAACGCTTCCTCAAACAACGGAAGTGGATCACAATGCTCGGTGTCATTGTGACCATTCTGGCTGTCCTTGACCTCCTACTCGAAACCAGTCTCATCAATGAAGGGCATTGGTTCTTTCGGTTGCTCCAAGCATACCTACCCGGCCAATTCGAATTCATTCAGGTATGGGTGGGCAGAGGACTCAATATCATCATCATCATCATCCCAATCCTCATCAGTATCCTGGTTGCAGGAGCTGTGAAGTTCAATATGGGCATTAGTTGGGTGATGCTGCGCAGTGCGGCTGAGTCGATCAAGCACGAGATTTTCCGGTATCGCACTCAGATTGGCATCTATAGTCCTGACTATGTTCCAGCCTCGGGTAAAGCCGAAACACGTGATGTGGCCTTGGCGCGACGCGTGAAGCAAATCGGTAAGCGGGTGATGGAAACTCAGGTCAACATGTCTGAGTTGGAAATTTATGACTACAAAAAAGAAGGCTTGCCACCTGTTTATGGGGTTGCCCCTGGCGATGATGGGTTTTCGAACTTAACCGCCGATCAATATATTCACTGGCGGATTGAAGATCAGTTTGACTATTACCGCAGCAAAGCAAAACGATTGGCAAAAGAGCTTCAGCTGTTTCAATGGTCGATTTATATCATCGGTGGGTTAGGAACATTGCTCGCTGCTGTTCAGATGGAAATTTGGGTTGCTGTCACCAGCGCGATGGTCGCGGCATTGGGTAGTTTCTTAGAGTTCAAGCGAGTTGAAACCAACTTGATTGGCATGAACTTGGCAGCCTCCGACTTGTATGATACTCGGGCTTGGTGGCGGGCCTTGTCAGAATCAGCTAAACAACAAGAAGCCAACAAGGCAACCCTCGTAAAAAATGCTGAAGGCATCATTCAAGGGGAGAATTCAAGCTGGTTGACAGAAATGCGTGAAGCCCTCTCTGAGGTCTATGGTGACGAAGACAGTGAAGATAGTACCGCAGGAGATAGAGACGACATTGCTGTATTACCCGACAATGTTAATCAAAGCTCTTCAGCGGCTGCATCCGCATCTTCAGCGTTTAACTCTGTCGTGAAGGGCGAAGGGGGTAGCTGGCTTTCCATGATGCAGGAGACGCTAGCAAATACGGCGGACACGGAAACCGAAGCAGCCTCAGCCGTTGATGGGGAAACAGATGACTCTCTAGAGTCAGACACATGGGCATATCCTGAGTCGGAATCGTCCTATGGAGAAGAACCCTATGATGAAACCTCATACGAGGAAGAGTCCTACGACGAAACAGACTATGAATTTGAAGGTGTCGCAACCCATGACGACGATGAAGCCCTAGTCGATGGCGATGACAGCCTATACGACATGGAATCTTCAATGGATGATGAAGATGATGAGTCGCTGTCGTTCGTAGACGATCCGTTCATGGAAGGCGACAGCGGTGATGATGATCTAGGTGCTGATGATCTATCAGCCGAGTCTTTGGGGCTTGATGAAGGGGCATCTGACTCTCCCGAAGATGACTGGTTAGATACTCCAACAACCTTTGATGAATCATTGGATTCTATTCTCAACGAGGATACCTCTGATGGAATCGCCGATGAGAATCATGACGTTGCGGATCAGATGTCTGAACTTGACCTTGGGATTGGGGTAGCTGATGCATCTGATGCCGATAGTGTTGTATCAGATGCAGCTACCAATGGCACGTCCGTCTTTGATGCAGCTCTTCAGATGGATTTGCCTGATGGCTATGAAGAAGACCTAAAAGCGTTTTCTGATCCCCTCGCAGAAGAATTTGCCCCAGCGCCATTTCAACGGACAGCAGGTGATAAGCCTGACGATGCAGACGAGGAAGATGAGGATTTTCGATCCAATCTCAATGATTTTGGCGAATTTGTCATGACGCCGTTTCAGAGAGCACCGGGAGATAAGCCTGATGATGAGGATGACGAAGATGAGGATGTGCGCTCTAATCTCAGTGAGTTGGGCGAATTTGTCATGACGCCGTTCCAGAGAGCACCTGGGGATAATCCAGAGGCAGAAAACTCGGAAGAGCAAACAGTCTAAAGTTCTCTAACAGGTGCTTAAATAAGGGGGCTTGTCTTTTAACACGGGATTGTGGGGCGCTGAGCGTCCCACAATCCCGTTAAGTTTTTCCCGGCTTACGGTATATAGCAGTCCGCGCTATAAGCCAACGAGGACAACGAGAGGAGCCGATGGAAAAGGCGATCGCCCCCCAGAAGTACGCGCCAAAGGGTTGCTCTCGTCCTGATTTGTTGTCGGTATCGGTAGGATGAGCGTGACCAACCGCTGAACACTCAATCGGTTACGGTGCATTCACCAACTGTTCAATCGCCTGAGCCTCCGTAGGCAAATTCGCTGTCAGCACCTCTGGTTCTGAGTCTGTAACCAACACATCATCCTCAATGCGAATACCACGAACATCTGAAAACTGTGCCAGGCGATCCCAGTCCACCACATCGGCATAGCGCGATCGCCGTTCAGGGTCATTCAAAATAGCAGGCACTTGGTAGAACCCAGGTTCAATCGTACAAACCATTCCGGCTTTCAAGGGGCGATCGAGGCGGAGGTAACATAACCCAAAGCGATCGCTCCGAGTTTGTCCTTCAGCATAGCCAGCCGTATCTCCCAGATCCTCCATATCGTGCACATCTAGCCCGAGCAAA
The DNA here is from genome assembly GCA_039194035.1 of Cyanobacteria bacterium P01_E01_bin.6. GTDB lineage: Bacteria > Cyanobacteriota > Cyanobacteriia > CAKZMO01 > CAKZMO01 > JBCCWF01. The sequence continues at coordinate 12,285 of JBCCWF010000013.1, forward strand.
TGCCCAATTCCGTGAGGAAAGAACAGGGCATAGGCATCCATGTCTACCAATGAGTCTGGATTCCCTTTGAGAATGCCAAGTTCCACGAGTCCCTCAGCCATGGTTCGAGCGGCCAACAAATGGATGTCGCGATAGTCGAACCCTGGGCGCATCTGGGCAATGCAGGCATCATGGGCTGCGAGCACCACATCATACATGTCTCGCTGAGTTGGAGAAAACGTGCCCGAAACAGGCCACGTGCGGGTGATATCTGATGCCCAGCCAGACGTAGCTTCAGCCCCTGCATCTACCAATAACAAATCCCCATGATTCAGCGGGTGATGATAGTGCTCGTTGTGCAGGACTTCACCATGTACGGTGACGATGCTGCTGTAGGCGCAGGTCATGTCATGGGTCATAAACACGCTCTCTAATGCCGCACGCACAGCCGCTTCGTGAGTCGCATGGAGCGTTGCAGCCATTCCTGCTTTGTGTGCCTCAATGGAGACGGCTATAGCATGACGCATTTCGGCGATCGCCCCAGCATCATGCACCAGCCGTAGCTCAACCAGCGCTTTAATCAAGGCACTATCGATGCCATCAGCATGATGTGCCGAAACGACGGCACGCTTGAGCACACGAGCCTGATAGCTCCGAGTGGCATGATCTTGAACGGCAACTGTTGCCGTGTTAGGCTGCGCCGCCATGTCTGCCAGTGGAAATGCCGCATCAGCTCCGATCTGTTCAGCCACTTCCTCGCGAGTTGCTTCGACTCCATGCCACAGCGCACTGGCTGGCGTGGGATTATCCATAAATAATTCCAGCCGTCCCGCATCTAGGCAAATGGCAGCATTCTGGAGAGAACTGCCTGCAAAGTACAAAAAGTGACTGTTGGCCCGAAATGGATACACGTTTGCAGGAAAATTACGAGCCTGAGGCTGACCAGACCACAACAGAACTGGAGATGGGAAGATTCGAGCCAAGTTTTCTCGGCGTTGTCGTAGGGTATTCGCCAAAGAAGGTGCTGTAGATGGAGAATTGAGAGTCGATGAGAGGAGCGATCGCAGCGAAGACGACATTGGCAAAACAGGGTCACAACAAAGGTCAAAGCATCGAAACCGTGTCTAGGTTGAGAACTGTCGTTTGGGTTTATCTCACGTCCATGCTCACAGGAGACTCGATAGCCTATTAAGCCATTTTAGAAAACATCACGGTAAAACACACCGAAGCTCAATCGAGATTTTGAGAACTATCCGGATGATTGTCTAAAGGGAGAGAAGAAAGGAATGGTAGATGCACCCTGATTCTAATCCCTGGCCTTGCGCCAGGGATTTTTTTTGGCTCATCAGTCGTAGTCGCGGTTGCCAGCGCCACAAACGTTCCAACCATCCTCTAGCAGTCGCAACAGTTCTCGTGCATTCAAGACCCTTCGTGCATTCAAGCAGCTTAGAGAACCTTTTCAAGGAACTGGCAAGCTCTCTCGCTCTTGGGCGTACTGAAAAAAACATCGGGTGATGCATCCTCCACGAGGCGGCCTTGATCCAGAAATAAGATGCGGTTTGCAACTTCGCGGGCAAATCCCATTTCGTGGGTAACGATCGCCATGGTCATTCCCGTGCCAGCCAGGTCTTTCATCACCGCTAATACCTCTTTCACCATCTCAGGATCAAGAGCAGAGGTGGGTTCATCAAACAGCATGATGTTGGGTTCCATGGACAAGGCACGGGCGATCGCCACCCGCTGTTTTTGTCCCCCAGAGAGCTTCGATGGATAGACATCGGCCTTTTCGAGCAATCCAACTTTTCCTAACAGATCCATTGCTTTCGCCTTGGCCTGTGGCTTAGAAACCCCTTTGACTTTGACTGGAGCATACATGATATTTCCCAGCACAGTCATATGAGGAAAGAGATTAAAGTGCTGGAAGACCATACCCACATTTTGGCGAATCGCCATCACGTCGGTTTTAGGGTCGGTGATGTCAGTCCCATCAATGGTGATCCGCCCAGACGTTGGCGTTTCCAATAAGTTAATGCATCGCAAAAATGTCGATTTTCCCGAGCCAGAGGGGCCAATCATCGCCACGACTTCGCCACGACCAATGTCAGCCGAAATCTCTTTCAAGACTTTCAACGAGCCAAAAGACTTGTAAAGGCGCTCAATCCTAACGGCCGTTTTTCCGTTCGTGTCATCAACTAGCTGACTTGTCATGAAGACTCTCCAAATTCCGCTTGCGAACAACCCATCTCAGCTACTCCGCTGTAACCGTCGCTCCATGATGGAAGCGGTCACGGTCAGCGCCATCACCATTGCATAGTAGACAACAGCCACAATCAGTAGCGGCTCAAAATACACATATTTTTCTGCTCCAACAATTTGGGCACGTCGGAGCAAATCTTGTGCTCCAATCGTTGACACCAACGCGGAGTCTTTCAACAAGGCAATGGTCTCATTCACCAACGCAGGCAAAATGTTTTTAATCGCCTGGGGCAAGATAATATCGAGCATCATCGGCTGATATCGTACGCCCAGAGACATGGCGGCTTCGGCTTGCCCCTTGTCAATGGCTTGAATACCTGCTCGAATCACCTCAGAAATATAAGCTCCAGAATTGAGTGCAAAGGTAATGACCCCTGCCTGAAAACCAGAGATGTCGTAGCCAGTCAGCTGCGGGGTGGCGAAGTAAATGAGCGATAGCGTCACCAACAAAGGTGTCCCCCGAAAAATGGAGGTGTACACCATGCTGAACCAATAGAGTGGCTTAAAGCTGGAAATCTTGAATAGTGACAGAACTGTTCCCCAAATAAAGCCGAAGATGGCAGAAAGGGCTGTAAATTTGAGCGTTATTAAGATGCCCCCCAGAATAAAGGGGATTGATTCAGAAATGCGGGCAAAATCAAGCGCGAAGGCGGCCAGTACGGACTGAGGCGGCAGCAGCAGAGCTACCCAACTTAATATCATTGATATGCATACCCAGAACAATTAGTTTCTCTGGGTCTGTGACTGTTCTAGACCTCGTATCGGTTGGTCACTGTCGTTTTCTCGTAGGGAAACCGACAGTAACCAAGTTAGGTTGGATTGCTCAACACACACAGACCCAGAATCATGAGCGATTTAGACAGAGTCAGACATCAGGAGGGTTAGCCTAGCCCTGACCCTGCTCTTCGTAATAATCCTCAAACCATTTGGTGATGAGCGTATCCAGTTCGCCGCTCTCCTTCATCTCGGTCAACGCTTGGTCAAACTCTTCCAGCAACGGTGATCCTTTGGGAAAGGCGATCGCCGACCCAGCTGCACCATCAGACTCTAGCGTGACAAATTCGAGATCTGGGTTGTTGGCAATATACCCTTTCGCTACGGTATCTTCTACGATTGCAGCATCCAGCCGACCTGCTTTAATTTCTTGAACCAATTCACTGACTTTGTTCCGTGGTTCAACGACTAGGCCTTCGATGGATTCAGCCTCTTCTTTTGCTTCATTTTCTTGAATGGACCCTAGCTGAACACCGACTGTTTTGCCAGCCAAGTCTTCATAGGTTGAGAAGCCGCTTCCGACCAGGCTAACAATCGTGTTCTTCGCATCGTAATAAATTTGAGTGAAGTCAACACTTTGTTTCCGCTCTTCGGTGGGAGTCATGCCTGCCATTGCAAAATCGACTCGTTCTGCTTGAATGGCGGGAATGATACCGTTAAAGTCCATATCTTGAATCTCAAGGGCATACCCCAGCTTCTCGGTAATCGACTTCGCAATGTCGATATCAAATCCGACTGGTTCATCCGTCCCTGATGCAGTTTCATAAAATTCGTAGGGAGGATAGTCGGCGGATGTCGCCATTGAAAGAGTCGTAACTTCGTCTCCGCCACCGCTTGGAGCCGATGCACAAGACGTCATAATGGCAACGGTCAACAGAGCTGAAATGAGCGCGGTGAATAAATATCTAAGTCGTTTCATACGTTCCTAGGTAGTGAAGTTGAGTGAGATACAAATAGAGTCAAATTTTTGTCGTCAAAGCTTTGTAATGTGAGGATGTTTTCACGAATCCTATACTTATACACCGATTTAGTGTGACAGTAGCGACGGGTAATTGTCGTGTAATTCATTACAAGCTCTCTGAATGGCTCGGAGCCGTCACGGGACTCATTCCAATGGCAGGTCAACGGTGAAGCAACTCCCCACTCCTACTTGACTGGTGATGGTCACCTGACCACCATGCAGCTCAACAATATATTTCACCAAGGCTAACCCCAATCCTGCGCCGTCGTACTTGCGACTGAGCGCGCGATCGCCCTGGATAAAAGGTTGAAATAGGAGGTCGATGTCTTCTGGTGCCATGCCAATGCCTGTATCGATGACAGAAATCCTCACGCAGTCATGGAGTGAGGAAGCATTCGTCACGTGGGCATCTGTATCGCAGGCATCTGTATCTGTATTCGTCTGGAGATGACTCACCTCTAGGGTGATATGTCCTCCTTCTGGCGTGAATTTGATCGCGTTGCTCAGCAGATGGCTCAAGACTTGAGAGATGCGTCGCTCATCGATAGGCACATCCGGCAACACGTCCGGCAACGTCATGTCAAGCTGGAGATTCTTGTTTTGAGCCTGTTCTTGGACAGACGCAACGCTGGCTTGGCACAGAGGGGCGATCGCCCGTGGAGATATTTCTAGCGCCATCTGGCCCGACTCAATTTGAGCCACATCAAGAATGTCATTGATCAGAGTCAAGAGGTGAAATCCCCTACTCTCAATAGTTTGTAAAGGACTTCGTTGGCTATCGGCAATGGCACCATAAACGTCCTCTTGTAGTGCCTCAGTCATGCCTAAGATAACGTTGAGGGGAGTGCGCAGCTCGTGGCTCATGGCCGCAAGGAACGCATTTTGGGAGCGGGCCATCAGAATGAGTTCTTCATTTTGTTGCTTTAGCAGAGCCTGGGTCTGTTTAGTCTCCCGTAGATCTCGAAATATCCAGCTGAGCACCCACGTGCCCGGAACTGTATAGTCACCTGACAGTGAAAACGAGGCCGAGCAAGAAGTTTCTTGATCTCGCGGTTGCAACAACACCTCTTGGTTCTGCACAAAGAGAGTGTTCCAAGACGGGATAGCAACAACCGAATGGGGTTTCGAATACTCTTTTTCAACAGGTGTTGAAGGAGCACTCAACCGAGCAACGTGCTCTAGCTGGCGATAGATGAATGATCGATCAGCATTGGCAATGAATTGAGGCAGCGACTTCCCGACTAAAAAATCGTGGCGCATATTGAATAGGGACTCAGCCGCTTGGTTTGCATCCTGAATCACACCGTATTCATCAGTGACGATGTAGGCGTCGGGGGCAAAGTCAAATAAATTCTGGTATCGCTGACGTTCCCAGGCTAAATCTTGCCGGGTATCTAGCAATATTGTGTTTTTTTCGTTGATTTCTTCGGATGCAACATGCAGTTCTTCCAGTGAAATAGCAAGCTCGGCGATCGCCTCTGCTAACAACGGATCCCGATCGGCATGCGCTCGCTCTGCTCGTTGCTGAATGTCGTTTAACCGACCTTGAGCCATCTGGATTTGCTGATCGAACGTCATCAATTCAGTCATGACTGAATATCCCCTGTATAGTTCACGACTAAATTTTCTCTATCAAGAGAATTATCCCTTCCTGTTCTTGATCCAAACTCACCAACGGATGCAGCTGAATTCGACACTGGATTGAGCGCCCCTGGGGGAGGGTTGCGTTCAACACCAGCTCGTATTGATCAATGGAGCCTTTCAGACATTGATAGACAGGATCGCGTAATTCATTCACAGGCAGCCCCAGATCTAACTCGAAGAATGATTTATCTTGAACTTTTTTACTTGCCAACCCCCAGAGATTTTCGGCTTCAGGGTTCCATCTGAGAATCTTACATTGAGAGTTGAGTACCATTACCCCTGCTCGGAAATTCGGAAGCATCGAGCTCAGAAATCCATTGGCTTGATGTAAATCGAGCGTGCATTGCTGCAACTCTTGATTAATTGATTGCAGTTCTTGATTGGTAGATTGCAGTTCTTGGTTGGTAATTTCCAGCTCTTCATTCGTCGTTTCTAGTTCTTCATTCGTCGTTTCCAGTTCTTCGTTCGTTGATTGCAGTTCTTCATTGGTGGTTTCCAGTTCTTCATTGCTGGACTGCAGCTCCTCATTCGCGGCTTGCAGTTCTTGGTTCGCCTGCTGAAGTTCGATACGGAGGCCGTTATACAACGTCATGTCGATGAAGGTGATACTGACGCCGATCGCGGTATCGTTCTGATTTTTGATCAGGTCAATTTGAATATCGAAATACTGCGTGTCACCATCCTGGAGATGACGAGGCACATTCGAAATGGCAATGGATTGGTTCTTCTGATACGCCTGCTCAATGGGCGATCGCAATTCAATCGGACGATAAGAGATTTCTAAATCTTGAAAAAGCCGACCTCGATCAAGCACATCAAGGTTGAATAAGACACGCGCTACAGCATTCGCCATCACAAGAAGGCCGTTGCGATCGATGACAATCTGAGCAACTGGAACAACATCGGCGGCGGCCTCCCGTAACGTTGCATACTCATCATCACGATACTCTCGATTATCGTCTAACGGCTGGGGAAGCGTTAACATCCTCACGTTTTGACTAGGCTTCAGAATACGACAGAATAGTCGGTGATGCAGGTTGAAGGGAATGAACAGGTTCGTGTGGGTGATCAACATTTCCGCTTCACCCAAGAACAACATCCCGTTGTCGTTGAGCGCAAAGTGAAATCGATCCAGGATTTGAGACTGAGTCTCGGCATTAAAATACATCAGCGTATTTCGGCATACCAGCAAGTCCAGCCGCGAAATTGGTGCATCCTGCACCAGATCATGACGACCAAAAATGACCCGACGACGCAGATCCGGACAACAGGCAAATGCGCCGCCATTCACAGGTTCAAAATACTTGTCTCGCCATCCTGCGGGTAGAGACTCCATTGCTTTGGCGGGATAGGTCGCCTGACGAGCCACATTCAAGGCATCATCATCAACATCAGTGGCATAGATTTTGACGCGATCGCGAAATACTTCAAGGCCGACCTCTTCCACGACAATCATCGCTATCGTGTAGGCTTCTTCTCCCGATGAGCACCCCGCACTCCAAATGCGAATCGGCTCATTGTCTGGCTTCCTCGCGATCAATTCGGGCAGCACGTCAGTTTGCAAATAGTCCCAAGACAACGCATCACGACGAAACATCGTCGTGTTAATCAAAATAGTATTGAATAGGGGCAAGAATTCTTCTGGGTGGACTTGCAGATAATCTAAATACGTATTGAAATCGTCAATCTCATGGGACATCATCTGCTTTCGCACCCTACGCATGAGGCTAGGGCGCTTATATCCTGTAAAGTCAAATCCCCGAGATTTTTTCAAATAGTCTAAAAGGGTTTCGAACACGTGCTCGTTACTCATTACTACGATTGCCTACCCCTTCTGCTCGAACAATATAGATAGAATGTAAGGATATCGTGAATAGGGTTAAAAGCTTTAGAACGCAGCACACATAAGGCGATTGCCATATAACCTCCTACCTCAAGTACATTCGCTTGTTAGGGTTTCACTGGATTAAACAAGAGGCCACATCATCCTGCACTCTGATATGAGGGCGTATTCCGCAAGACGGGACAGTATCCTGGGGCAAGAATTCAGGCGTTAGAAGCTAGAAGCCTTGCATTTAATGAATGCTGGCTCCTGGCTCCTAGATTCCTTCTCCAATCAGTCTTCCCGGATTAACGTACAGATCACCGCCACGACCGTTCAAACTCATCCTCGTTAGGCCAGCCTCATCAGGGTGAACAGCGAGATTGCTGGGATTTAATGCGGTCTTGCAGCCAGGATGGAACACCCAGTTGAGCAGTCGCGTAAAGTTGCTCAAATTCTTGCTGGAAATGCGCAGCCACTGTTGGGTTTTCGATCACCAACACAGTTTCATCGTTCGATGTATTCGCAGCTTGAGACCAATTTTGTGACCCTGTGATAATCACACGACGATCGATCACGCTGAACTTGTGGTGCAAAACATCACCATCTGCCAGTTGTGGCACTCCAACCGTTGTCAGTGGCTGTGTCCATGGTTGATTGTCGTCGCCATATCGACAGTGATCATCCGGTAATGCAACGCCCATTAGATCCAACGCTTCACTGTAATTTCGATAGGCAAATCCTGCATCAATTAATGCTCGAATCGTCACTCCTTGCTGCTGCTGGTGCTGGAGAATATGGCTCAGTTGTTGAGCTGAGAATACAAATAGTGCCAAGTCAGCTGTGTGTTGGCTGGCTCTGAGGGTTCGACCAATCAGTCCGTTGGTACTGTCCTCCCAGGTGTTTCGACTTGGAGACGTGGGTGAAAATTGAACGGTAAGGTGAGATGTGCTTCCTAGTGTGATTTGCTGGGGACGGCGATAAACTTTCTGTAGCCCAAATTGGCTATCTTCCTCACCGCCAGGGCCATCACCCCACAGCAATTCGAATTCTTCGGTGAAGGCAGCCGCAACCTCTGGACTGCTTATGCTTAGAAGATGGTTAGCATTGCCAAGACTCGTTGCAGAACCCCAGTCGCCATGAACGCCGCTCATGGTGAAATTGAGGGAGCCAAGCAAAACAAGTTCTTTATCAATAATCACAAACTTGTGGTGCATCAAGCCGCTTCCTTTGGAGCCATCAGCCGTGTCATCGATCACAGGAACACCAGCTGATTCAAGGATGGTCAGGGCATCGCGTGCGTGCAGCTCGTCGTCTGAAATGTGGCGATCGCCATCCAGATCGACAAACTGCCTAAACTCAACGTAGTCCCCTTGGCTGCGTTCATCCAGGGATTGAATCTCTTGGGCTGTGTATTCGCTCCAGGATGTACTGTATTGATTCTCCAACACCACGCGCACCGGAACACCACGTTGATGCTTTTCTTGCAAAGCATGGGCAATGCGCGGTAATTGTAATTCCTGCACCGCCACATCCACCGACACCTGAGCAGAGGCGATCGCATCCACAATCAGCTGTTCCAAATCATGACCCAATCGTTGTTGATGACGATAGGGATCCGTGTAAGCAGCAGATTGGCTATGGTTAAAGTAAACCTGAATGAATGGATCCTGTGGCAGAGCCGGTTGCAGTGCCAAAGTTCCGTTGTCTCGTCTCCCAAACAAAAACCAAAAGAGCAACACTATCCCGACCAACGCAAAGCCGCCCCCTCCGATGAGCCACAAGCGCCTGAGGAATAACGAAGAAGAGTGCTTTTCACGACGTTTTCTAGACCTCCCCCGACGTCTGGTTCGCTTGAAAGAAGTAACGTACTTCTTGTTTGTCTGTGATCGATTCATCGTCTCTGCACACTCATCTATTCTGAATCAGCAATACGTACCTCGGCATAATTAAACCCCCTAAATCCTGTGCCGTCCGCTGTGCGCGCGGCACAGGATTTAGGGGGTTTATATTGAATTGTGCCGACCTAGTTACTCTCTGAATCAGCAATAATCGCGGTCGTCGCCATACCGCTATAAACAATTCCTAATGTGCGAAATGGATCAATCAGGGGATCGATCGCAATAAACAACACCAGTACGGCTTCTAGCGGGAGTTGCAAAGGCTCCAGCACAAGCCCAAGCATGGTTAGCGTCAAAACACCCGTGACTCCAGAGGTTGCCATGCCTGCAAACACGGCACCAAAAACAACAACAATCAGCTCTGTCACTCCGAGGCTTGTTTGATAGAGCTGCGCAACAAATATCGTGCCCAATGCAAAATAAATGACGGAGCCAAACCGACAGAGGGTAATGGAGAGCGGAGTCACTAAATTCACCGTTTGTCGTTTGAATTTCAACTCTCCAGAGAGTTGGGCAATGGCCGATGGCAAACACGCTAAGCTGCTCGATGTTGCAAGGGCAAGAATCGCTGGCTCCCGAACAGCCGATAACACCGACCAAAATGACTGCTTGGATTGTTGCCAAATAATGAGCGTATTCAGAACATAGATGATGAAGAATGTGGCCAGCGTGACGCCAATAAAATTAATCATGGCCAACATCACATCCGTTCCCTGCCGAGAAAGCTGATAGGCCAGTAGACTACATAACCCAAACGGCAAAATGAGCGTAAACCATTGGATTAGCTGGTTAAAGGATTGAAATATGGCGTCAAGAATATCGAAGACTGAGTTGCTCTGAGCGTCTTTCAACAACCCAAGAGAAACGCCAAAAATAATGGCAAATACAAGCACCTTGAGAGTCTGACCTTCACTCAAGGCCAGAAAGATGTTGTCTGGAACCATTCCAATAAAGAAGGATGCAATATTTGTCGTTTCTTCTTGAGGCAATGGGCCGGTCAACGACATTTCCAGATTAATGCCTGAGTTATTCACCACAACACCCAATGTTTTGAGGGTTGCCTCCGACAGATCTCGACCCGGCCCTAACACCATGGCGATGATCATGGCAATCATACTGGCCAGCAATAGTCCTAACGGAAACACAATCAAGATGCGGCGGATGTATTGTCCCGCATCGCGACTTGTCATCAAGCGGCCAATGCTGGTGGTAATCGCGGATAGCAAAATTGGGAAAACACACATCTTAAGCAACCCCAAATAGAGATCACCAATCGGCGCAATGACGTTGGCGATAACGGGGTGAAAAGAGCCAATATAAACGCCCAACATGACACTGACCAAAATTGCCCAAGGGCTTTTAAGCCAGGTTAATGAAACGCGTCGGGGGAGTTGAATCGCGGTTTGAATCGTCATCGGTATTTATTTATCTATGTTATTTACCTTGAATTGCACAGAACAGGGTCTCGGGATGATGTCTTTAGTTCACATCGAAATAGTCAGCGTAGTCTTGCAGCACGGTCTCTGCCGAATGTTCTAGCCTTTCGGTGTCTAAGTACTGGTTAACCATGGCCAGTAAGTGGGTACTATTCCAGGGCAACACCATTGCAATAGGGTCCTCTGTATCGGTCAGAGCAATGGTTTCCATCTGGAGAGCCGCATTGGGTGAACTGCGTACCACCTTCTTGATTTCTAGTTCGTCGCGATAGGCCGCAAGCACCTCGCCACGAGCGACTGCATCGACGGTGTCATCCCAGGTTGGATACTCAACAACCGTGGCATCAGGAAATTTTTGGTTGAGAAATCCGACATAGGATGACCCTTCGATCACGCCCACCTGTCCTTGTAATGCTCGAATTGTTTCTGGGACGCTGCGACCGTTCGTTTGTTGAGCCAGCCGTAGACGATTGACCAATAAGCCTTGACGCATTCTGAGGTAGGGGTCAGAAAAGCGAACGCGCTGAATCCGACTCATGGTTCGGCTGATCTTAGAAATTGCGATATCAGCATGATGGTTGAAGACGGTATCGACCACCTCGTTAAACGTTGTTGCGGATCGGTTGAATTCTAGGCGAACCCCTAACCCATGCGCTAAATCAGTGGCAAGTTTGACATCCAAACCATCCAGGCGATCGCCCTCTCCAGCCATAAAAAAAGGCGGGTTATCCGTATCGAGTAAGGCCACAATGAGGCTACCGCGATCGATAATGCGCTGAATATCTGGCGGCATGGCCGCCGTTTCAACGTCAGAAGCAGCGTTGGCTGGCAAACTGCCAAACAGTAAACCACTCAGCACCAGTCCAAGAACAGGTGCAACAACATGCGATCGCTCGATCTTGGGGATGATGTATTGAATGCCCTGAATGACACTTGCGGCTATCCAACAACAAACTCTATCCATGCTGATGTGCTCCTTTCTGATGTACTCCTGAATGTGGAATCGTCAATAAGATAGAACCGTCGATTCGTTGGGTGGAAACCATTCGATGCTGTGCACAGTTAGGCAGCTCACCAAACAGCCCAGGGGCACTCATGCCACCAAAATCGACTGCAAATGACAGTGCCCATAGGCCAAATCGAGCGTCAGCTTAGCGACCACATCCAGCGGATCAATCCAGGGCAGTGGCGATGACTTGAACTTGGCGATCGCGACCGACAACTCCGTGCAACCCATGATGACCAATTCTGCGCCCTGGTCATGCAGCCATTCGATTGCACCTTCTACGGCATTCAGTGCCGCCTCCGATACCCAAACACCTGAGCTTTTAATGCCCCAAGCCGGTGCATAAATGGCTTGCATAATCTGATTTTGAATAGGAGAGTTCAATTCTGGATGCAGCGGCATCAGCCCAACCTGGCTCAAGCTGCGGTTGTACAGCCCCATCCGAATCGTGCCATCTGTTGCCAGTACACCCACCCGTCGAACTGACGGCCACTGTGCTTGAATGCGATGCGCTGTGCAATCCATCAGATTCAGCCAGGGAATCGACAATTGCGCTTGCACGTCTTGATAAAAGCCATGAGCCGAATTACACGTCACCACTAAAAAATTGGCCCCTGCGGCTTCTAACTGACGGCCATAGCGCACAAGCCAAGGCGTGCAACTTTCGGTGTCGCCATTGAGACTTTGGGTTCGATCAGGCGTATTCGTCGCATTAATCACAATCCATACAGGATGATCTTGATCGTGCCGAGCCCCATAGCGAACACCCCACTCAACTAAGCGGCGCTCAAATTCAATATGTGCAAGAGGGCCCAAGCCTCCAATAATGCCGGGCAGGGCAACTTGGGGCGATGCATGAGGCGATCGCTTGATCATAATTCGTCAATGTATCAGTGACGGCGTTCAATTCTTTACTCAAGCTTCAGAATTCCCGCCTGTGCCATGACACTATCAATCGAATGTCTAGGCTTCGCCAATGAATGCGTACACGCAGCTTGTGCGTGTTTGAAGACTCTGAGCAGTCACCAAATCACCGAGTTTTTACGGATCGGTCTGATAACGCTATCTGAGGCATAAGAGCTTACTCCTATGGTTCTTAGCTAACGAGTTGATGCATTCTTGAATTCAAGAGTCAGCAATTTTACAGAGGGTTTACAAGAACTTACACAAACTATACGGCAATGGTACGTAACCTGGTTTGTAATAAGAGTAAGGAGTTAGTTGAAAGCACGTACTCATCAACGTCGACCTGTCAACTGACGATGATTCACCGCTTGGAAAACAACAGGTTGTATTTCTGCATGGTTTTTCAATGTGAATTTCTATTGATTTTTTCCTGATGTGCTAGTTCGCTGTTGAACAGATAATCGTCAATTTATACCGTTTCCACGTTCATGACCTCACGGCATCTTCCATCTAGAACATTATGAATACACGGTTCGTCCGGTTCTGCATTCATGCTTCCGCCAATCGTCAAGGCAAAAACCCTTCGACACAAGGCCTGACGCTAATTGAGTTAATCACGTCGCTTGTCATCATTAGTATTTTGTCAGCGATCGCATTACCGTCATTTCTAAACCTTTCATTGCGATCGCGCCATGCAGAAGCACAGGTCAACGTTGCTTCTATTCTCCGCGCTCAACAGGCCCACTACACCTGGAAAAATGAATTTGCGCGCAATCTAGACGACTTACAGCTTCACATCTCAGATTCTCAGTTCTATGCATACAGAACGAACACGTTCACCGATCACCAAACATTGAGCGGAGAAAGGGTAGATGGAATCGTTGCTATCGCTGTTCCGCAAGCGGAAGTGAGAGGCTACATGGGGAAAAGTTGGGTCGAGGTATCAGCAGGTACTCCCGCCGTAGTGACAATTCTCTGTGAAGGAAACATTGGTGAATCATATTTTATGAATCATCGAACCTATTGCCGCTAACTAATACACGCATTATGTGAGTTATTTAAAGTTCTTGTATATCAAGGGTTTTGATTAGCCTCCAAATCAGGAACTTAAGTGATTTCGACGTATCTACGTCATTCCAGCGATCAACTCACATAAGCCGTAATACATAACTTGGCTTGTATTTTAAGACGGTATTCTGGAGTGCGGAGCCTCAGAATACCGTTAATTTTTTCTCGGCTTCCGTTATCAGTACCTAGCCATGAAATGTTGGCATGAAACTCATGAAGGATTCTCAGGAATCGCTCCACTAGTAGGGTTCAGCCACATCAGAATATGTTGCTGGAGATGGTTCAAATCTCTGTATAGTTCTTGCTTCATGAACTGTCCAACGGCATCAAGCGGGGAAAAAGTCTGCCCAGGCTGCCACTGAATATCTTGGCCAAGAGGAGTCAGATGATTTCCCCTGAGGATTTGTATGGCCGTCATTTTCGGAAAACGGTCATACAACACTTCATGGAGTGAATATGTTTGGTCAATATCATCACGCATGAACTTAATGAGCAGGTTGCGTTTCACTCGATACTCGTTTGCAACAATCTCTGTTGTTTCGTCAGGGGATGGCGTGAACTCAATGGTCATATTAGTAGCGCCTGGAACGATTTGATCAAACAGCGGAATTGACTGTCGCGCACCTTCGAAGACGGTCGAGAGCTGAGAAAACTGATCCAGCAGTGGAACCGATCGGCGTGCAGGATAGTTATTGAATGAAATAAAGATATTCCCGGCTCTTTCTTCTTCAAAAAGACTACATATCAATAGATGTACTTTGCACCCCATGCTGTGCCCCAGTCCGTAGATTGGGAGGTAGCGTTGGCGCACCTGTTGGCGCACACAATCTAATGCCTGTTCAAAGGATAAAAGGGTCTGTCGGGCGATCGCCCCATGATCAAAGGTGTTCACAAACGACGTGGCAATAATGAGATAGCCCTGCTGTGCCAAGCTCTCAAGAATCCATCGATAGGTCACATGAGGCGCTGCTGCAATAAACGCGCCTCCTAAGAAATGAATAATTGCTTTAGGTTGCCGAGGAACCAGTACCCAATTTCCTGCAATTTCTTGCCAGTTCATGTGTGTATCACAACGCGAATGATCTTAATCTTGGTTTGATCCTAGCGCGACTGGTCAAAGAAACTCAGGCGATCGCCCCGAATCCATGCGTGTTGACCGGCTGGAGAAGACGTCAAAAACCAGTCAAAGCCATCCCCACCACCGGCTATCTGAGTCACCACCACCGTCTGCCCAGCGACGAATTGGGTCAATTCTGTGTATACAGTCCCTGGCCCTTCCCGGCCAGATATACCTCCGACACCCAGAACAAGTGCTGGGATAGATTGAATGTGTCGGCCATGAAGAAGCCGGGGTTGTCGAGTTTGGCGAACCACATGGGTTGACTGCGGCACAATCACAGATGGCGTGATGAAGGATTGTCCACGAAATGGCTGGGAAACGGGTTGCTGAATAATCCCTGGCGAGGGGAGTATTAAAACCTCTCGATGACTCGCAGGGTAGCCGTACTGCCGAATGACTCGACCATCTGGATAAATGTATCGAATCGATGGAATATGATGATGCTGATGATGGAGCCTATGGCCGTGAGAGTGATGGCTAGAGCCAAATCGAATGCGAATTTCGCTAGCCCAGGCTGGAGAGGGCATCGCTACGGCACTAGTCAAGGCTGTCAATAACGCAATCAAAGATAATCGGTGAACGAGCATCGTCAACTCCTTACATCTATAGGACTATTGAAAAATAAATGAATCAATCAGTCAGAAACGTTGTTCGGTTGATGCTCCACCTTATATCAGTAGCTAGCCATCATTAACCATACTCTTCCAACTTCTGTGCCGCCCGTTGTGCGCGCGGCACAGAACTTGGGATTTTGGTTTTCATGACGTCCAGATACTTAGATGCTTAGCTTAGATGTTTTGCCCTGATCACACCGTCGTCATGATTCAACACCTTCGAAAAGATAATTGAAAGACCCCCGAGGTATTTTGTTGGGGTTAGAACTCTATCCTTATTCTAGTTCTAGAACGAAGATTGGTTTTGGTATACCAAATAGACCGCTTCTAAAAAAACATCCGGGCTGATTGAATCGGGCAATTCGGCCATCTGAATGCGTTCACGAACCTCTTGAGTCAGTCTTACACAAACAGCCCGTTGAGCATCAGCAACCATGCCGTGACGACGTTGAAGGTAGTCTCGCACAATCGCAAAGTCGTCGGGCAACAGCCGAGAAACATCCGCTGACTGCGACAGAATAGATGCGACAGCAGAGGCTTGCTCGGATACCTCAACCGCACTGGTTTTTACGGATTGCTCATCAACAACGACTAAGGTACCTGCCATAAAGTCCCCTAACCGTTTTTCTCGTGCCGTGATGAAGATGAGCGCACCCCCAATGATGCCAAGAAACGGAAAATCATCGATGGGACGAAGCAAAGCCCGTAACGTTGATTGAGCCAGCCCAACAGGACGCCCATCATTTCGGATGACGCGTATCTTCGCAATTCTCTTCCCAGGTGTTTGACCTTGCCAAAGCGTTTCAAACCAAACGAAATAGCCGACATAAATACTAAAGAAAATTAACAGCGCGATCGCCCCAAGCCATAAGTCTACTGAATCGGCATCGCCTGACCACTCAACCAATAGCCGAATGAGTTGCTCTGATACAAATGACCAAAGGAAAATCCCCACCGTCATGATGAGTAGCCAAAGAGGATAGTCAATACAAAGAGCAAGCGCACGATTTCCGATGCCTGCTAGCGTAAATTCCAACTCAACGCTTTCAGGAGTTCTCAGCGAAAAGCGATTCAGGATATGCATATCGGAGAGAGGTGATGTGATAAATAACGATGTGATGCCTGTGCAAATTCAAACCAGTGACATCGAGTGGTTGAACGATCGAGGACCGTAGAAGATTAATTGGGGCGATCGCGCAGGGTCAGACCTAGACCTTCTTTACGAACTCGAATGTCATAGTAGATAACAGCTTTTAGTGATTGCCATAGAGGCATGACACATATAGAAACGAAGAGATAGAGAAAAAGCCACAACAACCCAACACCCAGGAGCATGAGTATCCACTGAAACGTGGACTCTGTACCGATAAATGGGTCAGTCCCAACGGCTAATGAACTAATAAAAATCGACACTGGAGGAATCGTGGCCAAAATGTAAAGCGGTGTCGTGATGGCCCCAATGACGCAAATAATCACGATTATTTGCCAGGTGACCTTCCCTCCGGTTAGCTTCAAACTGCGTTCAAGGGCTTTAACCAGATCAATATTTTCCTCAATAGCGTAAGGAAGTTCTGGAATAAAAAAACGTGTCAGAACCCACAGGTATATCGTGAGATAAAGCAGAAAAACGGTCAAAGAAATGAGCACGATAACAAACGAAAGCGCTAGCGTTAGGGTTGGAGAATCGGTGGGATCCGCAAATATCACGCTAACTGGCGTAAGAACAAGCTGAAGCCCCGCATTCAGAGCCGTTTGGACTCCAAATAGAATGATATTGACTAAAAATTGAATCACCCAAAAACCCCATAGCTTTGGTCGGAGGGTTTCTTGAGCCGTTTTCAATGATTCTGGTTCATGAATGAGCTCTTGAAACGCATGACGAGAAATTGCCGATTTTAGAGTCTCAAATTTTGCCCATCCATAGACCGGAATGAATGCCCATAGATGTGCTTTGAGAGACATCCCAAAGTAAGATTTCAGATGAGAACGATAGAGTGTAATGCCTGCGCTCATTACATTTCCAAGGCTCAAGGGACGAGCCAAACTCTGTGCCATGCTAGGTTAATCAAGTGAATGCAGTTTTTCTGCTTCATCTTAAACTACGTCTGAGAAGATAACGGCTCGGTCATCTACTTCGACAAGAATATTGTTGAACGCCTCATCACACGCTGTTTATCAGGGTGAGCGAAGACTCTGGGACACATCGTTCACAATCAGCTCTCTTCTCGGTTCAAGACCAGGTATCAGTCGTCTCTGGAATGAAAATTTAAACCCTCCGAGGTATTTTGGTGGGGGGTGTGGGGTTTCCACCACCCCCCCCCCAAAAAAGTACGGGGGGATTTTAAGTGTTGTTTTTTTAAAAGTG
>JBCCWF010000014.1:0-30101 GCA_039194035.1 Cyanobacteria bacterium P01_E01_bin.6
AAAAGTCCAATGGTAAGCTGCGATCTATTTAAACTGCGAAAGATGGTAGCTGTCCCCCCCGCAGGCGGGACAGCTACCAACATTCGCAGTTTAAATAGGTGAGTTTTAGCTCACAACACGTTATGCAAAAAAGGATGGCTGATGGCGAATCAAACTTAGGAATTCTTCGCGGGTCTTTTGGTCATCTTGGAAAACGCCGACCATCGCACTCGTGACCGTCCAAGAACCAGGCTTCTGGACTCCACGCATGACCATACACATGTGCGTTGCTTCCATAACAACAGCAACCCCCCGAGGTTCCAAAATCTCTTGTACAGCTTCAGCAACTTCGCGAGTCAACCGTTCTTGTACCTGTAATCGTCGAGAATACATCTCAACAATTCGAGCCAACTTACTCAGTCCCACAACCTTTTGATTTGGAATGTAAGCAACATGAACTTTGCCCATGAATGGCAACATATGATGTTCACATAAGCTAAAGACATTGATATCACGAACCAAAACCATTTCATTGTGGCCTTCATCAAAGATGGCACCGTTAACGAGTTCTTCCAGGGACTGGTTATAACCACTGGTCAGAAAATTCATCGCTTCAGCAACCCGCTTTGGTGTTTTGAGAAGTCCTTCTCGATCAGGATCTTCGCCAATGCCTAGCAAAATATTGCGGACAGCATCCATCATTTGTTCCTTTGACTCCTCTGAAGGGGGTTGATGCTTTGACTCTAATCCGTGAGAAGTGCTGCGATCAGGTCGAGTCTGAACAGATGAAATTTTCGAAGACGCAGATGACTTTAGGGGCTGAACATCAGATTCAGCCTGAATTCCATTTGAGCCATCGACTTCATTGACTCCATTTATCACTGAGCTAGAGCCATTCGAACCATTCGTAGAAATTGACATAGCAGACCTTGAATGTGTGTCCAAAACAATACGTACAACGGAAAACCTGAAATATGGGGAAGAACGCGTTAGTGATGAAGCATGACAACCTAAAGCGCCCCTGCACTGGGCATAACAAACATCTCGTCAACAACGGCATTAGACGGCATGGTTGCTGCATGAACGATTGAACTTGCAACAATATCTGGCGTCAGCATGCTGTCTCGATTGAAATCAGCTTGGACTGTATCGGTATCCCAGATGGGAGTATTCACAGCACCTGGAGAAATAATAACGACGCGAATCCCATTTCCTCGCTCTTCTGCTGCCAGTGTTTTCGACAGAGCAATTAACCCTGCCTTACTGACGCCATAGGCTCCCCACTCTGGAAAAAACTGATGCCCCGCGATGGATGCAATATTGATGATGGTGCCTTTTTTTTGCCCACGCATGTGAGGCAAAATCCCTTGAATGCATTGAAAAACTGACGTTAAATTTAGGGTGATCACCTGAGTCCAATCTTCCAACGGTGTATTGGAAAGGGTTGCGGTATATCCCATTCCTGCATTGTTGACGAGCACATCAACATTTCCACAGTCCTCAACCACCTGTTCCATAAACGCTTTGACATTTTGAATCTGGGATAAATCAAATGCGTATGTTTTGACATCAGCGCCGTACTGCTGGGCCGCCTCTGCTACATCTGCTAATCGGGACTGCGATCGCCCAATCAACGCTAAATCCATTCCTGCCTTTGCAAAAGCAAGCGCAGTTGAACGCCCGATTCCGCTACTTGCTCCTGTCACAAGAGCCCGGCACCGTGTTGAATCTGCCATTAAATTTAGTCAACCCTTCATTACGCTATTCGTCACTCAAGCCATCAGATGAAATATGGAGAACGTTTCTGCCATTTATTTCATCGTGATGCAATTTGCCTTGAGCCGTGTGAAGCACTTCTTGTGTAATCAAAAAACTTGCTGAGCAGCTCAAACGCTTTTATCAAAAACTCTTTATATGCAACGTCAGAATCTGTAAAGTTCATCGCGCGCAACATCAATGCCACGAAGTTTGAAATACCTTCCAGATAAAGCCTACACCAGTATAGTGACCAATCATTAACAAGTCATTAGAAGAAAAACAAACAATGAAAATGGTCAACTACGCAAAAAATGTAATCACGGAATGTAAACATTTGTCACGTTGTAAATTATAGCACTGCAAGATTTATCTTTGGGTCGATTAATTCTTATGTATCCCCAATTTGTGGGAGTGAAGAAAATCGATTTTCTGACATGACGGCAGATCTTGGCAAGGAAAAGACCTTTTCTGCCGTTAGGTTGGCCATTAGCTAAGATGCTGCTAAGTGTCTATCTCACAGGGTTTGACGAACGTGAGATCGCTGGTCAAACAGAAGCCTCAGAAAATTGTCCGATCGATCTGAATTTTTGGTAACGAAGAGTGCGACGCTGTTGTCCAGATAGTTGAGCCAACTCAGATAAATTTGCAATCAAGGCTTCTTTAAGGGTTGATGCCGCCTGTAAAGGATTGGAATGTGCTCCCCCTAAGGGTTCGGGAAGCATTTGATCAAGAATACCAAGCCCTTTTAGATCATAGGCCGTGATTTTTAATGCCTCTGCGGCTTCAGCCGATTTGCTAGCGTCTTTCCATAAAATTGCTGCGCAGGCTTCAGGACTCGCGACGGTGTAAATCGAATGTTCAAACATCATGAGGCGATCGCCCACGCCGATTCCCAACGCACCCCCAGAGCCACCTTCACCGATAACGGTACAAATGATGGGCACCTCTAATCGAAACATTTCGCGCAAATTGTAGGCAATGGCTTCTCCTTGCCCCAAGCGCTCTGCTTCTAGTCCCGCATAGGCACCTGGCGTATCAATGAATGTGATGATAGGCATGCCAAACCGATTCGCATGATTCATCAGACGCATGGCTTTCCGATAGCCTCCTGGTGAAGCCATGCCAAAATTTCGCGCGACATTATCTTTCGTATCTCGCCCTTTCTGGTGTCCGAGCATGACAACTGGACGTCCCTCTAGTCGGGCAATGCCCCCAACCATGGCAGGGTCGTCGGTACCGGTAAGGCGATCGCCGTGCAGCTCAATCCACTCATCGCTGATGGCCTGAATATAGTCCAACGTGCTTGGCCTACGAGGGTGTCGAGCGACCTGAATTCGTTGAGACGGAGTCAAGCTGTTGAAGATTTCTTTTCTGAGCTGTGCAGCGCGGCTTTCAAGCTTTGAAATTTCACCGGATACGTCCACTTCGTTCTCGTCAGCAAGCTCTCGGATTTGTTCGATACGCTTCTCTAACTCAGCCAAGGGCTTCTCAAAATCCAACAGAATTGTTTTGCGTTCTTTTGTCGGTGCCATGATGACGTTGTGAAAGTATAGAGCAGTGCGGACGGGAGTTAACCCTCATGTAGGGTAGGAATGACTTGGGTTTAGCAGTCAGCTAGCCTTGAGAAACTAGTGTCAAGACCACCTCCTCTCGAATCGCATCCTTAAGAGTTGAGGAGAATTTAACCCCATGAACGGTACTCCTGAGTGAGCGGCTAAACTCATGGACACCTGATCTGGCATCGGCTACCTCGCCAGTCTCAGCGCCCAGAGTAATGCCTGTGAATGTTGGATGTTGTTGCCGTCGTCCAACTAACGCAGGCAGTTGTCAGTAGGTCGACATAATTGAATATAGCCCCCACTTAAATCCTGTGCGGTTCGTGCAGGACTTAGAAAATGGTTTTTAGTTATGCCGAAGTACTGACTGAGCCAATCAACCTCTAACCATATCATTGGGAGGGTAGTGCAACAAACCTGACATTATTCATGAGATAAGGGACTTGCTAGAAAAAAAAGTACCAATAGAGGGGCGGCGGGCGTCGCCCCTCTATTGGTACTTTTTTTTATTTGCAGATCTCTAAGTACCTGGACGTCATTCAAACCAAAACCAAAATCCTGTGCCGCCCGCGCAGCGAGCGGTGCAGGATTTCGAAGGATCGTTTAATCATGGCTAGCTACTTAGCAGTGGGGCAGCACCCAGTAATGTCTTGGTATATGGGTGTTTAGGGCTTTCAAATAGCTCGCTTGTGAGGCCAGACTCAACAATTTCACCCGAATGCATGACGGCAATCCGATTGCACAAAAAACGAGCAACCCACAAATCATGGGTAATAAACAGGTATGTCAATTCAAATTCATCTTTTAGATCGAGCATTAGATTGAGAACTTGGGCTTGGACACTGGCATCCAACATGCTGACGGGTTCGTCGCAAATCAACACCTTGGGACGCATAATCAACGCCCGTGCGATCGCCACCCGCTGTTGCTGTCCACCAGACAATTCGCTTGGGTAGCGGTGGTAGAACTCTTCAACAGGGACTAACCCCACCCGTTCTAAAAGTCGCTTGACCTGAATCTCAGCGTCGTCAAAGGACGCCATTTGATGAATCAACAGCGGATCTGCAATCCCCCGACCAACCGTCATCATCGGATTGAGACAGGCATGGGGGTCTTGGAAAATCATTTGAATGTGTTGCCGCTGCTTCAGCAATTCCCCTTTTGAAAGCTGCGTCAACTCTTTCCCCATAAATGTGATTTGTCCAGAGGTTGGGGGCAACAGTTGCAAGATTAAGCGTGACAATGTGCTTTTGCCACAGCCCGACTCCCCAACAAGACCCAAAATCTCACCCGGATAGAGATCGATGGATACACCATCAACGGCCTTGATTGCTGTCGCGTCGTTGGATTTCAAGAGTCGTGAAAGAGGACCTTGTTCCAAAGAAAAATGCTTCTTGACGGCGTGGAGCCGGAGAATGGGAACCGGGGCGTCTGTGTCAGAGCCGGAGCGAGCGAGATCAGCTGGAGGCTGCGCTGCTTGAAGTTGGTGTGCTGCCTCTAAAAGAGACGCTGTATAGGGATGTTGGGGATTTTTGATGACCGATTGCACGGCACCGTCTTCGACCAGCTTGCCACCATACATAACCGCAATGCGATCGCAATATTCTGCGACAAGCGGTAGGTCATGGGAAATGAGCATCAGCGCCATGCCGCGCTCCTGGCATAGGCGTGTTAACTCATTTAGAATCTGAGCCGACACCGTGACATCCAAGCTAGTGGTGGGTTCATCGGCCACAATCAGCTTTGGGTTGAGTAAGAGGGCGAGGGCGATCGCCACCCGCTGACGCATACCACCACTAAATTCATGGGGATATTGTCGCCATCGATCGGACGGAATGTTGACGGCCTCTAACGTGGCGATCGCCTTCGATTTGGCCTCCGATTTAGACAGCTGAGGCTGATGGGCGTAGAGGGTTTCTAAGCAATGATCACCCACGGTCATCAATGGATCGAGCCGTGTCATCGGGTCTTGAAAGATGAGAGCAACAGCCTCTCCTCTAAAGTGACGCAAACCACTGGGAGATAAATCAAACACGGACTGTCCATTAAACAGAACCTGGCCTTCAATGTGAGTTGACCCTGGCAACAATCGCATGGCGGCCCTACCAAGGGTAGACTTGCCACAGCCAGACTCGCCCACTAATCCAACTCGTTCTCCTGGCTGAATAGACAGAGAAACGTCATCGACTGCCCATCCAAGCGTCGAGGAGCCATCAGCATCATTAGGATGATTAGAGGATTGTTCTGCTTGCTGAGCATAGGCAACCCGCAGATGATCAACGACAAAAATCGGCTCACTCATGGGTATTGCTCGTCATCCTTATCACTAAATACTGATTTCAAATACTGATTTCTAGGCTTGTTTTGTTTTCTAAGGCGGGATTTTGGGGCGCTGAACACCCCAGAATCCCGCCTTAGAACGTTCCCGGCTTAAGGGATAAACCGATTTCTATGGCATTGCATACGTCACCAAGGAAGCTGATGTAATACACGACTGGGCAACGTTTACAGCGAAATGAGGGTTTGGGGCGTGCAACGCCCCAAACCCTCATTTATTCGTTGCAATTTTGAGACGTTTGCCAAGTCATGGGCAATAACCAAATTTATTGTCATCCTACATAGAGTATAAGGATGACGTGAACTCAACAACACAGGATTTCCATGGAGGCAGTTCCTTAGAAAGGAGTGAATTGGAGGGAAAAGTAGAACCCATTTTCTTGGAGAGAATCAGCGTCCGTATCCACATCGACGAGAGGAATTCCGTAGTCAAATCGGGCAGAGAGGCGATCGCCCATCCGCCACAAAACACCCACTCCAACGCCAATGAGTACATCTGGATCAGGGTCAATGGCATTCAAATTCCAGCCATGACCAATGTCAACAAAGGGCGCGACTTGCAACAGTCCATCAATTCGACGGGCACGAATAATCGGAATTCGGACTTCTGTCGAAAACAGCAATCCATTGTCTGTCAGTAATTCATCTTGACGATAGCCACGAACCGTTTGCTGACCACCCAGGCCAAATTGTTCGAGCGGCACAAGAGAATTGTCGGCTAACTGGATATCACCCCGGACAAGGAGCAGGGTATCTCGGGCTAGCAACCGAACCCATTGTCCCTGACCGCGCCAGGCGAAAAATTCGCTATCGGGGCCAAAGTCATTAATCGTCGAGTCAAAGGCATCCAACCCAAAACTAAACTGCGATCGCGCGGCAATGACTTGGCGACTTCCTTGTTTTGTAAATTCTTGAGCAAACCGGAGTGCAGAAACACGGGTGCGTCCATCCTCATCAGACCCCAAGGATGGAAACGGAATCGCTTCACCCAAAATATCTTCTAAAAACTCGCTCCGACTTTCGCGACGAGAGGCCGTTAAGCTGAGGGCAAATTCCTCGCTGGGAGTCTGGATAATGGGTTGTCGATAGGTCAATTCATAAAACTGAGAGTCTGATGCGATATCGAGAAACTCAAACTCTTCTTCAATCACGTCGCTATCGGTAAATCCAATACTGACGCCCACCGTCCCGTTTCGGGCATTGACAGGAACCGTGTAGTCAAAGGCAAAGGTATCACTGCCGGAGGTGCGACTGTACCCAGCGCTGATTCGGTCACCGATGGCAATGAGGTTGCCTTCACTAATACTGATTTCCTGTCGGAAGCTTCCCACACTGGGCGATCGCCCATTATTAAGCTCCAGATCAACATCAAAGGTATCCGCTTGCACCACGTCGACATCTAAAATGCTGGTTCCAGGCCGAACGCCAGCAGCAAGTTCTGCCGAGATTGTCTCAATCACTGGATCAAGCTGCAGCAATTGAAGGCCTTCTAGAAGCTGTTCAACGTTCAGTGGATCAGATCCCGCACGACGTAACCGTCGACGCACATACCCTGGCCTGAGGCGTCCCTCGACCTCAACATTAATCTCTTCTAACGTGCCTTCAAGCACCTGAATCGTGACAACTCCCTCATCGAGAGTTTGGGGAGGAATAAAGGCTCCAGACGTAATGTAGCCGTTGTCAACATAAAGCTGGGTGACAGCAGAGCGTGCCTGAAGCAGTTGAGCAAACGATAAGTCTCGCTGTTCGAACTCTTCAGTCACAGCGGCTAACTCTTCAACACTAAAAACGGTACTGCCATTAATGACAAAGCGCTCAACATAGATCGTATCCGGGACATCTCCAGGAATGGAAGGCGATTGAGGAGTGCTTCCAGGAGGTTGAAGGAGTTCATCAGGGGGTGGCAATTGCGGGGAAGGAGTCTGTTCTGGAAGGGGCCGTTGAGACGGTGGCTCATCAAAATCTGTGACTGGATCAAACGTGGGTATATTCTCGGCATCAACATCTTGAGGAATCTCGAAATTATCAGGCAATTCCACATCTGAGGGGAGGTCAAATCCTGGAGGTACCGATTGCCCCACGGCACGTAAACTCATGCTGGTATGAACCAAGGCCATCATGCCTGCTGTAACAAGTATTTGAGCACTGTAGATTTTTCTAAAGGCCATGTTTTCTATACACAGGTTAAGTGTCAGTAGGGGGTAACTGAAAATTGAGTAAACCTTTGAGGCAATAGTAAAGAGATTGTCCCGATTTCGCGACAGCGATCAGCCGCTAGCCATCATTAAACGATCCTTCCAAATCCTTTACCGTCCGCTGCGCAGGCAGCACGGGACTTGGGGGTTGGGTTTTAATGACATCCAGGTACTGAGGACAAAATCATGGTTCACATATGGTTTTTAGCATAAGCCCTCACCTATATATGATTTAGCCCATGATCTGCCATTTTTAACCTCAGACTTTAGGAGAGATCGTGAGCGAGTTCTTGGGTTCTTCTTTGTCTGATGCTTAAGCATTCAACTGATTTTGCAAACAGATTATTCTCACAACAATTTAATCAACCCTCTTTTAGATAAATCCTTTTGACTCAAAAAACAATCATTGAGGCGTATAGAATTGCAAAACGCAACAAAAATGGAACGGAATACGCCTGGACTTCGACGTTTCTAACATGTTGTCGCACAACCTAGCTGAAGACGAGGCAAGTTTACTACACTGGTAAGCGGACTTGATGAGCACATACTATGACTGAACAAATAAACGCTACAGAGCTCTTTCGTGCTGCCTACGAAAATCGTTATACCTGGGACAAGAAATTCCCTGGATATACGGCTGATGTGACCTTCAACCAAGATGAACAGGTTTTTAGCGGCACAATTCGTGTTAATCCTACGCTCAAAGCTGAAATTTTTGATATATCCGATGAGGATGCGAAGAAAGCAATTAACAATCAGTTATTTGAAATCACGATTCATCGGATTCGCCGCACGTTTGAAGAAACCCATAGCAAAAATACATTCTCGCTGGGTGAAACGGATGAAACAGGGGCTGTTGCCATTCTCATGGGAGGAAAAGCAGAGGGTGATCATTACAAGGTCAGAAACAATGAAGTGTGCATGGTTCACCGCCATATTCATGGTGTTGTTGTAACTATCAACACGTTCAGCAGCCATGACACCGGAGAAGGGTATTTGTCCCATCGCTATGACTCGGTGTATCACGACCCCAACACGGGGGAACAGAAAGGTGGCAAAAGCGTTTTCGAAGATGAGTACGAGAAAGTTGGAGACTACGTCATTTTGACTCGCCGTCATATTGAGACTGAAACAGACGGAACGGTGTCCTCCCAAGAATTCATTTTCTCTAATATTGCGCTACTGGCAGCTGAACCGGCTCTGGCTAGTACAGCAGCAACCTAAAAGCTGACTGCATCTAGGGATGGAATACCGAGCAGAATCGAAGATGTGTTGACGAGAGTCACTGAACAGGCTGATGTCCATTACAGGGACTTCGTTTAATTTGTTCTCGGTTCTAAGCCATGATTGCAGCCAGGATGCGATAGACTAAAGCAACAATCATGTTGTTTATCTTTTTCTGTTTTTCTAAAGGTGAATTATGCCTAGCACCATGGAGTTGACGAATGATAACGTCGAGCAAGTGTTGGACGAGTTACGTCCTTATCTCATTTCAGATGGTGGGAACGTCGAGCTTGTTGAGCTAGATGGGCCTGTCGTTCGGCTCCGCCTTCAGGGAGCTTGTGGTTCATGTCCGAGTTCTGCGATGACTCTGAAGATGGGGATTGAGCGTAAGTTGCGTGAGGTCATCCCTGAAATCGCAGAAGTTGAGCAAGTTCTCTAGAAATTTTCAGTTCATCAAGACTGATACTTCAATGCTGTGGGGCGCAAAGCGTCCCACAGCCTTCTCAGTTGTTAGCTCTTTAAATTGCGCGATTGTTCCCCACCTCTGGCGGGGAACAATCGCGCAATACGCAAAGTACATGAGTTTTAGCTTATTTTTTGGGTCAGCGACGTCATCGTTGCTCTGATTGCACGAAGTAGATAGACATAAATAAACTCACTTTAAAAACCTGGGGAACGCCCCGGAGGGGCGCTCCCCAGGTTTTTGAGTTTTTAGTTTAATTTAGTTAACGCCCTGCTCTGCTTGATGTAAGTCTGCTTGTTTTAGGGCTTCGTCGCTATTGGACTGATACAACATTTGACGGTCTTGGGCAGTGGCATGCCGTTCATCAGAAACGGACACTTGTCCCATTAAGTCTGATGCCCGCTGCCAACGTGATGCTAGCTCTAGCCATTCAGCGGCTGTTGAGGCACTCTGTCCGTCCGTTGCTGCCTGTTGAGCCAGCAAAACGGCCTGTTCAAATGGGTCAATGGTGGTTGCATTTGACGTCGGTTGAGCTGTTTCCGAAGAATCTGACGTTTCAAGCTGGACAGGTGCAACTGGAGCATCAGATGTTAGAGGATTGCTTTCCTGAGAAGGGTTGTCCGTTGTGGGTAGGGAGGATGGTGTATTGATGGACTCGTCGGTATTGATCTCGGCGCTTTCAATCTCAGCGCTTTCAATCTCAGCGCTTTCGATTTCGCCTCTGGTTCCTAATCGATCGTAGGCAATCCAGCCCAACAATAATAGCAATACACTCAGCCCTGCGCCGCCCATGATGCCTCTGGCAAATTGACGGCGATCGCGCGATTGTCGAGAAGGGGTAGGAGTGACAAGGATTTTTTCTCGTTTTTGAGGTGACGTGAAATCTTCGACAAGGAGCTGAATAGGGTTTGGACGGGGCAGTGAAATCTCCTCTGTCCACAGAAGTTGCCCCTCTGGGTCCCGTTGAATTTCATCAAGCCAAAGCAGTTGCTGTTCTTTCACCAAGCGGCTATTGATTTTGACTCGACGAATGTGCCGAGGGCGTAACCCTCCTAAAATCTGGCGGATTCGATGGACTAAGCTATCTCGTTCAAGACATTCCGTGGTATCTGCTTCGCATAACAGTTGCAAAATACCTTGAGCTAACACGGCACGGGTGCGAACGCCACAATCAGCAAGGCGATCGTTCAAGACTTGAATGATTGCAGCCACGCTTCCTTGTCGGGCTTGCTGCGTAATGTCATCAATGGAAGATTGTGTCATGGTCATGTTGGTGCGCCTCTGGTCGATACCCCTGCTGCACGATGGACAACTCGAACTATTGTTTTCGCACCTATGGTATTGCCCATACATAAATTGATTCTATAGCATAGCAACTATGTGGGGCGATCGCCCCCATTTCCTTAGGTTTCAGACGTTGACTATCATGATACCCAAACCGACTGTTCGCCCATTCACCGATGGTTTTCAGCACTACTGGAAAGCCGTATTAGCCTGTCTTTGTATCGCCTGCATTGGCTGGATTAGCGTCAGCTCATGGTCTGCGCAAGCGCAAGCGTTGTCCTTGGAGAATCGCGTTGATTTGACCTATACGCCGATCTATCAGCAGCAGCGAGCCAGTAGCGATGGCATTGGAAAAGTTTACATGGGCCGTGAAATTTCATCTGTGATGGGCCACCAAGGAGCTGCATGGCTGGAGCGACCTAGCCGGAAACAAGAAGAAAAACCCTGGAAAATTATCGATGCATTGGAACTAACCCCAACAAATCGCGTTGTGGACTTGGGCGCTGGAACCGGCTACATGACATTCCAACTGGCCTCAGCAGTGCCAGAAGGCGTTGTTTTTGCTGTGGATATTCAGCCTGAGATGCTGGAAATATTATCCGCGATTCAGCAAGAGCAGACGGTGACAAATGTTCAACCTCGTCTGGTTGAGCCAACTAATCCAAATATTCCACAGGGTATTGATTTAGTCCTCATGGTTGATGCTTATCATGAGCTTGCCTATCCTCGTGAAGTGATGACTGCGATTGTGGATGCACTCGTCCCAGGGGGGCGCGTTGTTTTGGCAGAGTATCGGGGGGAGAATCGGCTGCTTCCGATTAAGCGGTTACACAAAATGACAGAACGGCAGGCTCGTCGTGAATTAGAAGCAGTTGGCTTAGAGTGGCTTAAGACGGATGAACGACTTCCTCGTCAGCACCTTTTATTTTTCCAAAAACCGCAGGCTTTAGGACTCGATGCTTCGTCTTGAGACGGAGAATTAAAAAGCCGAATGTTACTAATGCACCGACTACCTATACAAAATTGGATATTGGGCTAGTAATTGCAGATGAATAGGGCATCATGTCATAGGATTAACCGCTGAGCATGATCAAGGAGTGACCTGTGTCGAAGCGTCGTAACCCGGTAGGTCGAAAGTTGCGCTGGCTCATGGTCAACCGACGAGTCAGCAAGCGCGCCTGTGATGAACTCCAGCAATCGCTGGAGGCCGAAGCCGAGATTGATCCAACCTACCTTGTGCTCATCATCGGATCTTGCGCGATCGCCACCTTTGGACTGTTGTCTAATAGTGCGGCGGTGATCATTGGTGCCATGATCATCGCGCCGTTAATGCTTCCAATTCGGTGCCTTGCATTTGGTGCCCTTGAAGGTGAACCGACAGCAATTCGCAAAGGAGCCATTGCCCTTTTGCTGGGGACGGGCATTGCCATTTGTATGGCATACCTATTGGGTGAACTCGCTGGAATTGCCAATTATGGCCAAGAAGTTTGGGCGCGATCGCAGCCCAACCTATTGGACCTTGGGGTCGCGATTACAGCAGGTGGCATTAGCGGATTTGCCAAGGTTCAGCCGAAGATTTCTAGTGCTTTAGCAGGGACGGCGATCGCCGTCGCGCTCATGCCACCCATCTGTGTGGTTGGCCTAGGACTCGCCGCTGGTGATTGGCCGCTGAGCCAAGGAGCCGGACTTCTTTATTTAACGAACTTGCTAGGAATTACCCTGTCGTGCATGCTTGCCTTCCTCTCCACAGGGTACACCCCCCTCCTCAAAGCTCGTCGAGGATTGACTGCAGCGGCGATCGCCACCAGTATTCTCCTCTTGCCCCTTGGCATTAGCTTTTTTCGACTCGTATTGCACACTCAGCTTGAAGCAAGCTTGAAATCTGCGCTAGTGAATCGCACTATCACCTTTCAGCGCGTTGAGCTAATTTCGATTGATACTAACTGGGTGACCAATCCGCCTCAAGTTCGCCTATTTGTCGCGACCGCAGAACCAGTCACGCCAAAGCAAGTTCGGCTTCTCGAAGAGTTTGTAGCACTCGAAACAAACCAACCGTTTGACCTCATCTTCGAGGTCAGCACCATTAATGAAGTCGCACGAGAAGCCATATTGCAAGGTGGGGGGCGGTAAGGGCAACAGAATCTGAACACCCTGACGCACAAAACGTTACAAGTCCGTTATAAATGACAGAACTTGCGGTTTTGATCAGACTGCGGATCTTGCCATGAATAGGCAAAGTGGCTAACGGACTGGACACCGGGAGCAATGCTATGGACGGCAGCCATCTGGGCTTCAAGAGGGGGATGATTTTGAACTGACCGCCCCCAACCTCCTGCTAGTACCGGTTTGACCTGCGCTGGCGACGATGACTGAGACATCACGTGTTGAACTTCTGCGGCAATACAATTCGTATTTCCACACACGCTGTAGGCCATGGGATGCCATTCAATACTGGAGGGAAACCGATCCCACGGCTGAAGCCGCGAGTCATACCCACTGTTCACAGAGGCATTGGCACTGGGGAAGAAAACGGCCCCTGACGGAATGCCCTGCTGCTGGACAGGACGAACTGCCTCAGTTAGAAAATCTAAGACTCCTTGAATCGCATGAGCCACCGTCAATCGCCACAATTCGCCTTGAAGAGCGCTTCGACGGTCAGTCAGTGATGCGGTGGCAGAGACTGTGGGCGATCGCCCTTGCCATTGAGCCTCTCCTTCTGCGGCATAGTGGCGATCGCTGGCATTGATGTCATCATCCGTCAGGTATCCTTGTCTTAGAAATTGATGAATCAGCGTTTGTCCTCCCTGGTTCATGGCTCGACTCAAGAGCGCCCGCTGAGATGACGATCCATAAATCCATAAATCTTGAACTCGACCCGCAACCGACGCCCCTCCTTCTCCCCGTGGATAGCGAATATAGTCAAACAACACACCGTCAGGGCGTCGCCTCAGCACGGCCTGAGTGAGATGATAATAATCCTGTTTTGCCTGCTGGCTGTAGGGATCGATAAACGCTTCTGTGGAGCCAACGCTGTTGACATCGCCATTAGCAGAAAGGCTGGTGTGCCCCTGTCCATTCATCGCTAATGCATCTTGGCGATCGCTCCGCAATGCGTAGGAATAGCCAAAATTCATCGCAAACATCCAAGAATAGACCTTTAGCCCACGCTCATGTCCTTTGGCGATCGCCTCAGCAAGTAAGTCAGTCTGCTGATAATCGGGATGGCGAATCACACTCGGCCACGGCGTTGAATTTTCTGCTTCAGGCAGAAGGACTTGTCCGTTGTAAAAGGTCTCGACATAGAGCGTGTTGTATCCCCAGTTGATCACTTGGTCAAGCAACCGATCCATTGCTCCAGACTGAGCGTCGCACGGATACAGGCGAATCCACAATGCCTGCTGCTGAGGCCACGTCTGCTGGCGACAGTCCTGCACCGCATTGCCATGTTGTCGAATCAGCGTTTTATAGTAATTTAGCGCCTCTGAGTCTCCTGCTGCTGCTGCTTGTCGGAGCTCATCTTTTTGGGCGATCGCATTCCCAGTCAGTCGGCAAAATACCGTTGTCTGTGCTTGAGCAGCAGATGATGCGAATGACATCATGAGACTAGTAACTAGCGTTAAAGCTCCCAAGCTACAACAGATATATTTCCGCATCGTTCGTTTCCACATCCTTAGTTCACTCGTGATCGTGAGACGTAAACCAATAGATATCAGTCAAAAACTCACCTTAAAACCTGAGGTGCTCTCCAGGTTTTAGTTTCATAACGACGAGCGACGTCTACTGATACGCGTATTCGTTCAACGTTTTGTCAATCCGGTTGCCTGAATCTCACATGCCTTGATACCAGGTTTTACCGCTAAAACCGGAAAGCTTCCAGTTTTTATTCATGTCAGGATTGAACGTTGGATTATGAACATGATGTCGATTTACAAACAAGAACATTAAGAAAATGAGAAATGATTGAGGCGAGTTCTCAGGAATAATCTCTGCAAAAACAGTCACGTCGTCATCAATTTTGTACGAACCGATGCAGTCAAACCGTTGATTATTGGTTAGCTTACAGAAATTAAAGCCATGCTAGACTCGCGATCCCTTTCTACCCAAAGGAAAATTCCCAACAGCCTCTCATTAATGTTACATTTGTTTACATGAGACAACTGCTGATTAGTAGATTTTTGTAGTAGTTACTGCTAGTGGCTATCAGGGTGACGTCAAAGATTGCTGAATCGCCGACATTTAGGAGTTTTTGATGGCCATGATAAGTCTGGATTCACCAGTGACTAGCCGAGGAGATCTACTACTTCGCGACTGTTCACTTCCTTTCTTCATCAAATGCATCATGTTTTGATGTCCTGCCAATCTTACGGCACTCTCTCACACCACTACATTTCATCATATTTACATTGCCTTGGTCAGTCACATGAAAACAGCTCAGTCATCATCACCAAAAGATTTAGTCCGTTCTTATCTTAGAGAGATTGGTCGAGTTCCATTACTAACCCATGAGCAAGAAATTATTTATGGGAAGCAGGTTCAGCGATTGATGACCTTGAATATAACGCAAGGTGAATTGACGGAAGAGCTTGAGCGATCGCCCACCGTTGAAGAATGGGCAGAACGCTCTTCTCTGTCAATTGAAGAGCTGAATCAAGCCATTGCCGACGGTGAATCCGCTAAGCGCAAGATGGTTGAGGCAAACCTCAGGCTTGTTGTGTCTGTTGCGAAGAAGTACATCAAGCGGAATGTGGATCTCCTCGATCTCATTCAAGAAGGAACCATCGGCATGCAGCGTGGCGTCGAAAAATTCGACCCGTCCAAAGGGTATCGATTTTCAACCTATGCTTACTGGTGGATACGCCAAGCCATTACACGGGCGATCGCAGAAAAGGGGCGCACCATTCGCCTCCCAATTCACATTACTGAGAAGCTCAACAAAATTAAAAAGGTGCAGCGTCAATTAGCTCAACAGCTTGGGCGTTCCGCAACGGTTGGCGAAATTGCCGAAGAATTGCAATTGACACCCAAGCAAGTGCGTGAATACTTAGAGCGATCGCGCATTCCACTATCGCTTGATCTGCGCGTTGGAGACAATCAAGACACAGAATTGGGTGATTTGTTGGAAGACACTGGGCCGACTCCTGAGGATTATGCTGCTCAGTCTGCTTTGCGCACGGAACTTGAAAAAATTCTGAGCGACCTCACTCCGCAGCAGCAAGAAGTGTTGTCATTACGCTTTGGCCTCAGTGATGGCCAAACCATGACGCTGGCGAAGATAGGCTCTCGCCTTAACATCAGCCGAGAGCGCGTCCGGCAAATTGAGCGGGAAGCACTAACAAAGTTGAGGAAGCGTCGTTCCGATATGCGCGAGTACATTGCCAGCTAATCGTGCTCACTCAACGCTTGATCAGATTAGAACAAACGAAAGATTACGACTGTAGAGCGGGCATGGCTTCGCCAGAACATTGTCATAACCCTCCCACAATCATCCCTCACATGAGCAACGCAAGAAAATAATGCAAAGACGTCAAAATAAGAGTTGTTGAGTCATTATCATCAACGTCCATTGTGAGCTGCGTCATTTCGCATGCGCTCCAAACCTTCATCGTTGCTGAGGTTGAAAGTCAGGCTCAGCACTGTGGTAAAGGATCGTTTGGGAGGTGCAAAGGCTGTTAGTCCGCAAAGATGTTAAAAGCAACACGATTGAAAGGATGATTGTGGAGGGCAAAGCGTGGGACATCCTCTGAGCTTATATTTTAAGGCCGGGTTCTGGGGCGCTCAGCGCCCCAGAACCCGGCTAAGTTTTTCACGGCTTAAAGTATAAGCCCTCTTCTGAATGGATAAAACTGAAAACGTAGAAAATTTTGGTGTTTTCTCAGCTCCTGATTGCTGCCTATAAAGCCTAGCCTCATCTTTCTGGGTTTTTATATTAATGTGCGTGACACCCTTAGTATAGAAACCCATGTTCAACGCGTCTGACTACGTTCATCTTATGCATCAGCTTGAGCAGTTTTTTGCTAACACTGCCCATAAGAAGCCCATCACGCAGAACCTTGATCCAGCAGAATTGCGCGATCGCCTTTCCCTTGATCTGCCAGCCGAAGGCGTTCCCCTCACTGATCTAGAAACGGATATTGCTGACTATTTAACCTATGCCGTAAAGACTGCGCATCCGGCCTACTTCAACCAGCTTTGGGGTGGGTTTCGGGCATCTTGCTTCATGGGAGAGATGCTGACCAGCGCTACCAACACCTCCATGTACACCCATGAGGTGGCTCCCGTTGCCACCCTCATTGAGAAAACGCTGATTGCCAAAATGGGTGAGTTCGTAGGGTTTTCGGCTCCAGAAGGGCAGTTTACCACTGGGGGCAGCAACGGCAACTTGATGGCGATGACGATCGCCCGCCATCAGGCCATTCCCACCCTCAAGCAACAGGGCATGGTCAATAGCCCCCAACTCATTGCCTTTGTGTCTGCAGCGGCTCACTACTCCTTTGCCAAAGCCGCTCACCTGCTGGGACTTGGCACTGACCAACTCTGGGCCGTACCCGTGGATGAAAACGGGCAAATGACTGTGGCTGAGTTGAGGCAACTGATTGATCAGGCACGTGCTTCGGGGGCGCGTCCCTTTTTTGTGGTGGGAACAGCCGGAACGACGGTGCAGGGAGCCTATGATCCGTTTCCTGAAATTGCGGCGATCGCCCGGAAAGAGGGGCTGTGGTTCCATGTCGATGGAGCCTGGGGTGCGAGTGTCTTACTCAGCTCCACCCATCGACATTTGATGAACGGTGTTGAACTAGCCGATTCGGTGGTTTGGGATGCTCACAAGATGATGGGCATGACGTTGATGTGTTCGGTGTTGCTGGTCAAACAACGCGGCATGATGTTGAACACATTCTCAGCCGATGGAACAGATTATTTATTCCATGCAACGGACGACGACCCGATGGATCTTGGCCACAGCACCATGCACTGTGGTCGTCGAGTGGATGCCGTCAAGCTATGGCTCACCTGGAAACATGTGGGCGATCGCGGTTGGGAATCACTCATCGACCGTTATTTCGACTTGGCAGCCCAGGCCGAAGCCATCATCAATGCCCATGAGTCACTGGAATTTGTTGGCTTCCGTCAGTCCCTCAATCTCTGTTTTCAATACATTCCGCACTATTCTCACCGCACTCCAAATGAATTCACACGGCTTGTTCGGCACGCCCTGTTGGAAGACGGCTTAGCCATGGTGAACTATGCCCACATTGGCGATCGCACCGTGTTTCGTCTGGTGATTTGCAACAATCAAACCAAATCCAGCGACATTGAAGCGTTCTTCGAGGCACTGGTGGCGATCGCCCAACGCATTGATCAGGAAGATGCCTGAGTCTAATGCCCATGAAACCAACGGAACACGAACTGGTATTAACCACCGACGTAAACCTTTGCAAACCCTCGGTTTGTTTTCAGAGCTCTCTCAGAAAACAGTGACATGATGAATTCGTTAAAAATGATGGGTTCATGCTAGATATCTGACCCAAATGCCTGGCTCATAACCTAAACCGGGAAAAGCTAACGGGATTGTGGGGCGCTCCGCACCCCACAATCCTGACTTAAAACACGAGCCGAATATCTGAATTCGAGAGAAAACGAATCCTGGTGAGTTTTTGACCAACATCATTGTCCGAGAACGCCATTAGGCAATAACCAGCATCAGATTCAAACTCTTTTTTCAAATCACCAACGCAACAGAGGATTAACAGGATGGATGGTATTGGGGTTGCAATCGTTGAGTGGATGATCAAGGCCGTGCGAGCCTATCTCTTTGCAGGACTTGTATTTTCCATCCCATTCATTCTCTTTGGTATTCAACGGGTAGACCCCGATGCGAAAGGGTGGAGAATCGGATTTCGGTTGGTGATTCTTCCTGGACTTTGCGTGTTTTGGCCACTTTTCGCGGTTCGGCTCTTTCGAGGAAAACGACGACCCACGGAACGCAATGCCCACCGCATGGCCGCACAGCACGGTTCGACATCGGGAGGTTCCATATGATTTTGTCTCGACGAAAAATACACTACTATGCCTCTGTCGCGCTGGCTTGTACGTTGCCCATTCTGTTTTTGCTGGGAATCCTATGCCGCCCGCCCATTCCCATCGTGGACGAATCTGCCGACAAGCTGTTTGCGATCGCCAATTTCTCAACCACCCCACTCACACCGGAGCAATCGGAAACCCTTTCTGGAGGCGGCACTCAAATCCAGGTAGATATTGCCACAACGGCGAACGGTGCAACGGTTCTAGAAATTCAGCCTGTTCAAGCGATTCAATTCTCCGATGTCTTGGTCTACTGGCAAGCGGGCGATCGCCCAACAGAGACTGAATCGGCAGAGACTGAATCGGCAGAGACTGCGTCAACAGATACCGATGCCCTCATCATTGCAGACACGGCTGTCTTGCTGGGCCAATTGTCTGGGACGAGTCGCCGTCGCTTTTCTCTGCCACCGGATATTCAAGGCCAAGACGGCAATCTTATTCTTTACAGTCGGGGCCGCAATACCCTCATTGTCATCCTGCCTTTAACCTTATCCGCCAATTAATTTCAGTCGTCTATCCCTTCAATTCATTATGGGCGTTGGATATCAATCAATTCAGTGGAATCGACAAAAAATCATCTACGATGCCATTTTGTTCATCACGGTCGGTCTCTACATCTGGGGATTTATGGCTGTCACACAACACATGGGCAGCGACCTCGATATTCGCGGGGTGCGCATTCGTGCCTATGGGTCAGCAGCATTTGTGTTGCTCCATGTGATTCTTTCAATTGGCCCCCTCAGTCGCTTAAATCCAAAGTTTCTACCGTTGTTATTCAATCGACGACACATGGGCGTCACCATGTTCTTCTTGGCGCTAATTCATGTGGCAGGGTTGAGGCTAACCATGCTTCGAGATGCGGTGTCGGTGGTTGGGGCAACGCTACCTCGGTTTCCGTGGGAGTTTGACGGAGCATTGACCTGGTATCACGACTTTGGCAACCTCGATCCACTGGTGAGTCTCTTCGTCGGGAATAGCCATTACGACAATTTCATTCGATTTCCGTTTGAATTCTTAGGCGTCATTGCCCTGATTATTCTGTTTTTAATGGCCGTAACAAGCCATGATTTTTGGCTGGCAAACCTCACGGCTCCTATCTGGAAAGGGCTGCATATGGGTGTTTATCTAGCCTATGGATTGCTGGTGGGACATGTAGTGTTGGGCGCACTCCAGACGAATCGCCATCCCGTACTAACCATCGCAGTATTTATCGGTTTGGTATGGATTGTTGGTGTGCACCTGATTGCAGGGGGTCGTGAACTGCGGCGAGACGGTGATGCGCTGAAACCAACGCCCAGCGGGTATGTTCACGTTGGGCAGGTGTCAGACATTCCTGAAAACCGAGCCAAAGTGGTGACGTTTGCAGGAGAGCGGGTAGCAATTTTTAAATATGACGGCAAAATCTCTGCGGTCTCCAATGTTTGCCAGCATCAGAATGGCCCATTAGGCGAAGGCAAAATTGTGGATGGTTGCATTACCTGTCCGTGGCATGGCTATCAATATTTGCCTGAGTCTGGTGCATCCCCACCGCCCTTTCACGAAAAAATTCCGACGTTTGAGGTGAAATTGAAGGGCGATCGCATTCTTGTCTACAAGACCCCAAATCCACCGGGAACGCCAGTGACACCCGCTGTGATTACAGAGGCTTAACCCTTAATCATTCTTATCTTACTTGCAAGGATGCCTTGCAGGGATGAACCCCAACTTTGATATCTTCTCAGGCGTACCCGAGGTATTGCAATGACTCCAAAGCCATCTCCCCAACCTGATGAGTTTTACATCAGCTACGCACCGATACCCCGCACCTATCGACGGTTCTTGTTTCGCTTTATTCCGCTATTAGTCATTGGTGTTGTTCTGTTCGCCATTGGATCACCTCTCATTCACAATCAGTTCAACATGGGCAGAATCCAAGGTGCCCAGGATTTAGAAGGGTTGCTGGTTGCTGATCCTGTCCCCCACCTGATCGTCCCACGCCCTGGAAATGTGTCTTCCAATGTGCCCTTCTCGCGCTACATCCTATCAGGAACAGGCAAAACCGCTCCCAATCCAGGCGTGTTGGAACACCTGGGGAAATGGGTCACGTTGAATGGCATTGTGGTATTGCGGAATCAATTATCAGTCATTGCTGCCCGGTCGGCAGAACCTATCGAGGCTCCTGCCGGAGTTTCTCCGACTCCCAATGAAGGAACCAGCCTCGGCCAATACACCCTCTCAGGGGAGATTGTGGATGGAAAATGTTATCCCGGCATTATGAAACCTGGTGTTAGCAAAACACACAGAGCCTGTGCGATTCGATGCATCAGTGGTGGCGTGCCTGCGGTCTTTCGGATACAAAATAATCGTAATGATGTGCTGTATTTCTTACTCGCTGATTCACAGGGCAAAGCCGTGAATGATCGGGTTTTAGACCTGGTTGCCGACCCCATTCGCATCACTGGCGAAGTCATTCAATACGACGACATGTTCGTCGTTCAGGCTGACCCAAGCACCTATGAGCGCGTGTGAGATTATGGGTCGATAGGCATCAATAAACTCACTTTAAACACCTGGGGAGCGCCCCGGAGGGGCACTCCCCAGATGTTTTTGGTTTTCAGTTTCATAATCAAGCTGATGGACAGTGCTCGCTCTGCGACGCTTCTATAACGATTTCAGATCAATGTCCATCTCCCGAGTTTCTATCGTTTGCACGCTCGGCATAAAAATAAGGACCTGGACGTCATTAAAACCAAAAAACCAAGTCCTGTGACGCCCACACAGCAGATACCACAAGAGTTAGAAGGCTACGCTTAATTATTTCTATCCCCGTAAGACCTTGTAAAGTCGATGAAAATACTTGGCATTTGCGATCCAACTCGATATAGTAGCCCACCGCTAGATGTTCCGACCTTTTATCAACATCTGTCCATCGATTCACGCATTGACTTCTATCACATTCCTGTTCCCAATGTATTCCAATCCATTAACCGTCTTCCTAGGGTGGACGTTGCCCCATCGACAGGTGTGTTGACCTATGATGCCTTTGTTCAGCTTGGAGAAAGTGCGGTGAAATCGGCATCCCTTGAGGATATTGACGTTGTTTTTTGCCGCACGCTCAAACCTTTTCCTCAAGGATATTTAGACCGGTTGTCTAAGTGGGAACACTGGACGCGATTTGTGAACCGCCCTTCTTCAAAAAAAGAGCAAATGAAACCTGATTTTCTACTCAAGGTAGCGCAGCATTTTATTCCTGATGCGGTGGTCACGTCAGATTGGCAAGAAGCTCAAGACTTCTTTGAACGTCATCACGTGATTGTCGCAAAACAGCACAACAGTTGTGGAGGACGTGGCGTCTATAAAATTTGGTACGAACATCAGTCTTTTCATATCAATAATGTATTGGCAAGAACCCGTTCTTTTACCTCTTTTGTTGAGGTGATGCGCTATTTACAGCAAGGACGGTTAGAGCCTCTCCAGTTTTACCGTTACTTAAACCGAGTCGATGCAGGTGATAAACGAGTGGTCGTCGTAGACGGTGAAATTTATGGGAGTTATCTGCGTCGGTCTAAAAGTGGTCACTGGGTTAACAATGTAAGTGCGGATGGCGAATGTCTGCTAGCAGACATCACGGTAGATGAGGTGAATGCCATTCGTCAAACGGTGCATCACTATCAACGACTGGGGTTGCATACACTAGGATATGATTTCTTGATGGATGATGATGGTACGTGGCGCATTAGCGAAATTAACGCGGGGAATATTGGTGGGTTCGCTCGGCTAGAGCTGTTGACTGGAGAACCGATGATGAATCGCCTCACGGATTGGTTGATCGCATTTGCCCGTCGTCCCGTTTCGACTCCATGGCTCGAACATGCCTCCTGATCATTCTCTGAGAAAGCGAATTTATGCAACGCCCAATCCCGGTAGAGACGAACCAACGGATACAAATACATCAGTCTAATGTGATGATTCGCCCCGCAGAACCGAGAGATTTTCAAGCGATCGCCGACATCTACAACGAGGCGATCGCCCATGGGGGGATGACGATGGATGGTCGCCTCTATACCGCCAATGACATCCAGGCGATGGTTCAGAAGATGAGTAGCCGAGAGATCATTCTGGTTGCTGACATCGAGCAGGAGCCTGAAGCTAACATCATTGGTTGGGGAATTGTGAAGCAATATAGCGATCGCCTAGGCTATCAAGTCTGCTGCGAAACGTCGATTTATCTCACCTTCTCGCAGCGAGGAAAAGGGTATGGTCGACATTTACAAACAGCACTCATGAAACAGGTGGAACAGTTTAAATATCACCATATTGTGGCCAAAATCGTCGCATCAAATCAGAGCAGCATTCGCTTTCATCAACAGTTTGGATTTGAGCTTGTTGGTATCCAAAAAGAAATTGGGCAGATGCAGGGAACTTGGTATGACATTGCCATCATGCAATGTATTTTGCCGGATATCATTACATCTATTCCCTGATTCCAGCCCACCTGGAAAGAGCATTTCAAATGCTCTCAGAAAATAGAATGTTCTCAAAAGGAATGATCTGTTTTTCAATCTGAATCAAGGTCATTTTTAGCTTGTATTTAAGTCGAGATTGTAGGCCTCTCCACGCCCCATAATCCCGATAAACTTTGCCTGACCTCGGTTATAAGCCGCCATTCTTAGGTCTTTCACTAGACACACGACTTGACAACGTTTACAGAGGAATCAGGGTTTGGGGCGCGCGTTGTGTGCCCCAAACCCCCATTTCTTTATTGCAATTTTGAGAAATTTGCCAAGTCATGTAGACAGTTTTTTTGAAAATTCATCGGATTTTAAGATTCAGAAAATACAGTGGTTTTAAGAAGATTTTAAGCTAAGTAGCTAGCCATAATTAAACGTAACCTTCCAGATCCTGTGCCGCCTGCACAGCAGGCGGCACAGGATTTGGTTCTTTGGTTTTAATGACGATCAGGTACTTATTAGCATATTGACTCAAATAGATTCTATATATGGAGTCAATATATAGAGTTGATGTGATTAAATTCGATTCACTCAATTGAACGCATCTCTTCTGTGTTCTCCATTGGTTCTTTCTTGATCTATTCCTTTTGAGGATAACGAATGCTCCAGAGTTTTAGAAATGAAATTGACACAGCTATACGAGATACAAATTCTGATGATTTTGACACAGCAAATCCCAGTGCGACAGTGCCAATTCATCAATTTCCACGTAGCATTCAGACATTGATTCGATCACTCACTCAATTTCAAAATTTCTCTCCTAAATCTGTTAAGAGCCATATTGAACAAGCCAACATTTCAAGCGAAGACGTAATGCCCTGGTCTGATTTTTCTCACCCGGTTACTGATAGTTATGGGCGAAAACTCGTGTTTCACGGAGGCTATTTCGAAATTATGGTGATGTCTTGGGTACCTGGCGATTACAGTGCCATCCATGACCACGGCTGTACTCAATGGGGCGCTGTCCAGTGTTTTGGAGTTGCCGATCACTACCTTTATGACTATCGTCAGGGCCTGCTCAAAACAAGTCATCCAGCCCATTATCAGCCTGGCATGATTCACGCAGTGGATAACGGGTTAATTCATCAAATGGGTAATCCAGGAGACGCGTCATTTCTGAGTCTGCATGTGTATGGTTGCGTCACCCATCGGGAAATGATTACTGGGAATGCTCGAATCTTTGATTTGCTTGAAGGAACAATCCAATATGGCGATGGAGGAGCCTTTTTCTGCGCACCAGAAGACGGCATCAAGCGTCGTCGATCTGGAGTCCGGGGAGATACCGAAACGACGCTTAGACATCATCAACTGATGGGCGATCGCATCCGACGCATCCTCGCAACGCACGATTCGCCTACCCTGACTCTGAAGCTGGAACAAATCACTCAGGAGATAGCCCGGTTAAACGCATCGTTGTCGCCGACCGAGATGCCGTTAACTTCACATGAATGTAACAGAGAGACCGTAATTTCCCGATGTCTTGGAAAGTCCCAAACCCTTAATTCGTAGTATCTACGCGCATTCAACAGCATCCAGACCCTCCCAAATCTGTAATCTCACGTAACGCCTTGACAATTGTATTTCAGGGTTTGGGCATAATGGGGAGTGCTAGATACTGCACAATACTTACCCATGAGCTCCGTTCCTTTTCTCACGATTGACGAGCAACCTGTTTCCCTCGCTGATGCCATCCGGTATCTGCAGCTGGGGCGCAAGTTTGATGGCTTCATTGGCGAAATTTTGCGTCAGTTTGTCCTCGAAAAAGAAATAGCCTCCCGAGATGACCTGGATGTTGGCAGTGCTGTCATCGAACAGGCCATTATTGATTTCCGCCTCCAGCGACAATTAACCGAGCCACAAAAATTCCAAGACTGGCTTGCGAGTAATGGTATGAACTATGAGGGATTCCATCAGCAAGTTGCGATGGGATTTCGAACCAAGCAACTCAAAGAAACGGTTGCTGGAGCAAAGCTCCAAGAATATTTCATTGAGCGTAAGGTCTATCTCGATCGGGTCGTGCTGTCGCGCATCATTGTGGATGATAAAGAGCTGGCTGAGGAACTGAAAACGCAAATCGCAGAACAGACGGCTACCTTTGAACAACTGGCTCGGGACTATTCAGTGACTGACGATCGGATCGTGAATGGCATGGTTGGCCCTGTGAGCCGAGGCAGCATGCCTGATTTGCTGAGAGTGGCGATTGACGAAGCGTCTCAAAAGGATGTGGTCGGCCCCATTGGAATGGAAGATCGGTGGGGTCTTTTTCGTATTGAGGAACTGTTGCCCGCCTCTCTAGAAGACGATCGCCTCAAGCAATCTCTATTGGATGAATTGTTTGAACAGTGGTTGGCAGAAAAAATGCAAAATTTGCCGATCAAGTTGCAGGTGGGTGAATGATTTCTAGTGATCAACAGACCAATTTAGACTGGGAGCGTCCACCCCTAAGCTGGCTCACCGAAGAACAACACGTGCTGATTGAGGAAAAGGCACGGATCAAAACGGTGCGTCTGGGTGATGTGCTCTGGTCAACGGAGACGTCGGGAACAGAATACCTAGTGCTGGAGGGAACGGTTCGGCTCATTCCGGAAGAAGGGCAGGCTGTCTTGTTGAAAGCTGGCGACTGGTTTGGTGATTTGCCGAATCTGAGCGATCGCTGGAAAGCACGAGCAGCCAGCCGTGAAGTATCTGTGGTGGAATGGGATTCGGCGCTGTGGAATCAGATGCTCGATCCGGCATTATCTCAGAATGGGAACGGTAATGGGAATGGCGGGCAACACCACCATGGCCGTGAGGCTCATCACCCCACCCTAGACAATGCTGAGACGTTGCGACGGTTTTGGAGTACGTTGCGATCGCGCTATCAACCAGAATACTCTGATGCACCCCAGCCCGTTATTCAGTT
The DNA here is from genome assembly GCA_039194035.1 of Cyanobacteria bacterium P01_E01_bin.6. Classification (GTDB taxonomy): domain Bacteria; phylum Cyanobacteriota; class Cyanobacteriia; order CAKZMO01; family CAKZMO01; genus JBCCWF01. The sequence goes on from JBCCWF010000014.1 coordinate 26,268, forward strand.
TCCCTTTGTGGCAAGCACAAATACTGGCGCGGCCTGTTTGACGATGGTGGCCCAACACCTTCAAACTCCAGTGCAGTTGGATTGGGTGCAGCGCCAACTGCGTAGCCAGCGTCCTCGACACATCATCGATGGAGGCGAGAAGCTGGGGCTGCAAATGCGGCGGCTCCTGATCACAACGTGGGAAGACTTGCAGCGCCTGACGCTCCCGGCTCTGTTCCTCTGGCAAGGGGAACGATGGGTGGTGCTCTATGCCGTGCGGGGCGATCGCTTGATTATTGGCGACCCGATGAATCCCAACCAAACTAGCGAGAGCATTGCTCGTGATGTGGTTCGCGACAACTGGGATGGCGAACTGTGGCAAGTCGAGCTGGTCAAAAAACAAGACACCTTCAACCTAAGTTGGTTTTTGCCAGCTGTCATGCGCTATCGCACCCTCCTCAGCGAGGTGCTATTGGCGTCTTTCACCATTCAACTTCTGGGACTAACAACACCGATCATTACTCAGGTGGTTATCGACAAGGTGATGGTTCAGGGCAGCATTCCTACCCTGGATGTGATGGCGATCGCCCTGTTGAGTGTGGCAACCTTTGAGGCACTGTTGGGTGCCCTGCGGATGTTCATCTTCACCCACACCACCAATCGGCTTGACATGAGTCTGTCGGCTCAGCTCTTTCGCCATTTACTACGACTCCCTCTCTCCTATTTTGAATCCCGACGGGTAGGCGATACGGTTGCCCGCGTTCAAGAATTAGAGGAAATCCGTCAGTTTCTCACCAGCACAGCACTGACCGTCATTCTCGACGCCATCTTCGCCGTCATTTACCTGCTGGTCATGCTCTACTACAGCGTCAAGCTGACAGGCGTGGCCCTTGCCGTGTTGCCGCTGTTTGCCATCCTGACGCTGACATCCACGCCCATCTTGCGCAACTGGTTAAATGAAACGTTTAATCGCAGTGCAGACAGCCAATCGTTTTTGGTGGAAACCATCACGGGCATTCACACAGTCAAAGCCCATGCGAGTGAAAAAGCTGCGCGCGATCGCTGGGAAGGGCTCTACGCTAGATTTGTGCGCACGGGTTTCCGAGCCAACACCACAGCCAACATCAGCAACCACATCGGCACGTTTCTGACGAGCTTTTCCAGCCTCCTTTTGCTATGGGTTGGGGCACGGCTCGTCATCAACCAAGACTTCACCATCGGTCAGCTCATTGCCTTTCAAATGCTGTCAGCACGGGTCACCGGGCCATTGTTACGTCTGGTTCAACTCTGGCAAAATCTTCAAGAAGTGCTGCTTGCCGTGGATCGCATCGGCGACATCCTCAACGTGGCTCCGGAAGCGGAACCCGGCACAGGCTTGATGTTGCCGAACCTGAAAGGACAGGTTGCCTTCGACAAGGTGTTTTTCCGCTATCACGGCGACCAAGAACCCATTCTCCGAGGGGTATCCTTTGACGTGAAAGCCGGCAACTTTGTTGGCATTGTCGGCCGCAGCGGATCGGGAAAAAGCACCCTCTCCAAGCTGATTCAGCGTCTCTATGCCCCTGAAAGTGGCCGTATCACTATCGACGGATTTGATATCAAGAGTGCAGATTTAGCCTCTCTACGCCCTCAAATTGCCGTGGTTCTTCAGGATGATTATTTGTTCAATGGGTCTATTCTCGAAAACATCACCCTTGGCAATTCTGATGTAACGGCAGAGGAAGTAGTGGAAGCTGCGCGAATGGCTGTGGCTCATGATTTCATCTCAGATATGTCTGAGGGCTATGAGACAAACGTGGGAGAACGGGGAGTTGCACTCTCTGGAGGGCAGCGTCAGCGGATTACCCTTGCTCGCATGTTCTTATCTCGTGCCCCAATTTTGATTTTGGATGAGGCCACCAGCAACCTCGATGCAGAAACTGAGCAACAAGTTCTTGAAAATCTGCGTACCGTGTCAAAAAATCGCACGGTATTTCTCATTGCCCATCGGTTTTCACCCCTGAAAAGTGCGGATCTGATCTTGGCGATGGAAAAAGGCGTCGTGATTGAACGGGGAACCCATCAATCCCTGCTTCAAGATAAGGGATTGTATTACTCGCTCTATCAACGTCAGCAAGCTGCTGTATAAGTTCTCAATACACCGTCATGTGTACCGTCATGTGGAGTGGGAAACGTGCTGCACGATGTCATTGTTCGCAAAGCAACCCAAGGCGATGCACAAATATTAGCCCTCAGGCGCTTAACAGAACTCCTCCCTTATCTTTTGAGTGCCGCATTGCCAGTTATCGTGTTGGCGGCTCTATGGTTAGGCGAATATTTTAAAGCGGGCTGGAGACTGGCCTTGAGTATTCCATTCATACTCTGGATAACTTTCGTTAGCACTCTTTTGCTATGTGTCATCGGACAAGCGTTCGGCATCGTTTCCGTGCACTCAAAGCATCATGAACAATGGGTTGCCGTGTATGAGAAAACAGTAATTGCCGAAATAGCATTGAATCAGCATGGCACCTATTCTCATATTGAAAACTTGATCGTACACCCAAAATTTCGGCGTCAGGGCGTAGGTTCTCTCGTCGTCTGCAAACTTTCCGAGTACGCAATCAGACCACTCTATGTACAAGCTAAAACTGAATTGATAGAGCTATATATCCGGCTTGGCTTCACCCGTTTGTTAGAAGAAGACCTGCCAGAAGAGTTGCGAAAGCTATTTAGAATCATTCGAAAATCTCACCCCGAACAAACCATCAAGGATTTGGTCTTGTATTAAAGCACTGACATTGGAAAATGGCGTTCCAACTATCGTCAATCAGGAGTTCCTCATGAATCACCGATTTTTATTGCGTCTCATAACGAATGTCACCATTAGCCTCCTGACTCTATCGTGTTTTGGGATTGTGCTCTGGGTCATTGATGAGTTTTTAGGCTGGGATATTTTGCCCGATATTCTCAGTCTTGTGGTGCGGGCGATGGTCGTGGCCGGGGGCATCATTGCAGCTGTGCTGGTGGTAATGACAGTTGTGTTGAGCCTAACCTTAGTCGCAGAAGCCAATGCCGCGCGGGCAAACTTGCCCAATTACTCGATTTCGCAACGATTCAAGCGGCGCGTGCGCAAAAGTATCGTGACCATGGTGATGGCGATCGCCCTTCTCATTGGCGGGTTGCAGGTTGTGAATCACATGCGAGGGCAAGCGGCTATTCAAGCTGCTCAAATAGAATTCGACCAAACACAAGTTGCGATGGATCAGTCGTTGGAGGAGGCATTGACGCTATTTACTCCGCCGTTGTTGGAGTCAATTGATGCCAATACGCTGACGGAAGATGGCCAACTTGGATCACTGCGCCAACTCTTTAGTTCCGTCAATGTCTCCTTTCCCCACAATCCTGAAGTTGCTCTATTAATGCCTGCAACGCAAGCGCCTTATCAATATGCACGCATCGATATCAGCACAATCAATGCGAATGACGAGGGCCGACTTTTTCTGTCCCCACAACTTTATACAGGCTTTCCATCCGAGCAAGAAGATCAAGCAATCGAACAACTCTTTTCTGGCAATTTGCCGGTGATTGAAACTCCTCTAGAAGGAAACTTTCTTCGCAATACAAATCCGAGTTCTTGGGGAATACTCGAACAAGATAGTCAGATCATCGCCATCGTTTTCATGGATACCCGTGAGTGGGACAACGCGAATCGAAGGCCATTGAACCAAAAATTTCACCATACGGGGCCAGATAACTTGTTAACCAACTAGTGCCACCAACCATTCATTTCAAGCCAAATCCTATTGGGAACGGTAGTTTTGAATGAGTAAAAAGAACCTTACCAAAAAGGGACGGGGTTTTTTTTTTTTTTTTGTA
>JBCCWF010000015.1:0-29275 GCA_039194035.1 Cyanobacteria bacterium P01_E01_bin.6
AGGATGGAGCTAAACGGTTCTGCCGGATTCGTGGCTACCTGTCAACATTACGAAAACAGGGACGAAATATCATGGGTGCTCTGATTGACCTTTTTTCTGGCAATCCTCAATCTCCGCTTCCTCAGCCTGAGTAGTTACATTTTCTGAAGAACTGTTGGCTTGTCTGTTACGTCGGGATGATAGGGCATGGAGCGCCTTGTAATCGCGTTGAGGTTTTCCCGGCTTAGGTTATAAGCCGGACTAGGCTAGCTACTGAATCGAAGAACCTAACTTATCCCTCATCTAGCTTGGGAACTACAGGTCCTAACTTGGTTTGGGTTTCGTTGGGTTCTACGGTTCTCCTCACTGCTCACAATGTTATGCAACTGTTATGCAAACAAGTTCTTCCACAACCCATCTGCTTACAGATTCAGCCCGACTTTGGAAGCCAGGCTTACCAGGGATTGAACTATTCGAAGCTCGACTGCGACACCACCGATTTGGCAAACACTTTCACGAGGCCTATACGATTGGCTTCAACGAACATGGGCGAGGCTGTTGCCACCATCAAGGTACCGAGCATCATCACGAGCCAGGCAGCTTCAATCTGGTTGATCCAGGTGATCTTCATACGGGACAAGTGGACTCCGCCGAGGGCTGGTCTTTTCGGAATATTTATATCGAATTGCCACTTATGGAACAGATGCTAGAACATCTGGAATGGCGAGGGTCGGGCGTTCCCCACTTCAAACAGATGATTTTTTGGCAGCCATCGTTAAGACATATTTTTTACGGCCTATTTCAAGCGTTAGCTGAGCCAACGTCTCAACTACACCAGCAATCTCTACTGCTCGCTTTAATAAGCCCCCTGCTACAGCTCAATGCAGACCAGTCGTTTCACATCAGATCGCCCAAACCCGAATCCAGTGCTGTTGCCCGTGTCCGCACGTATTTGGAAGAGCATTGCTGTGACAATGTTTCGATCGATGAGCTATCAACCCTTTCAAATCTCAGCCCCTATTATTTGATTCGCTGTTTTCGTCAACAGGTGGGGTGTGCTCCTCATCAATATCAACGCCATTGGCAGCTGATTCGAGTCAAGCAAGCCTTGACGATTTCCTCACAATCTCTTTCGGCGATCGCCACAGACTATGGCTTTTACGACCAGAGCCATCTGAATCGAGCATTCAAGCAAACCTTTGGCGTCACCCCAGGCCACTACCAAAAGAGCAATTCTGTCCAAGACCGTTCTGGTGAATAACCCATAGGCTAAGTCGAGACAAGCGCACTGTATCGTTCTCTCATCTCCTATGGTGATATCCAAAATCTTGAAAGACTTCTCCGTTTCTGCGGCGATCGCCGGTCTTGTGACGATTCTCGTCGGATTTACGAGTGCTGCCGTCATTGTTTTTCAAGCGGCACAAACCCTCGGCGCATCTCCAGCCGAAATCGGTTCCTGGTTTTGGGCGCTCGGTTTGGGAATGGGAATCACAGGCATCGTCCTATCCCTTCGCTATCACGTGCCGATTGTGATGGCATGGTCTACCCCAGGAGCCGCCATGTTGGTGACGACTGCATCAGGAACAACCATGGAGGAGGCCACCGGAGCATTTCTCATCTCTGCAGGGTTGATTGTGGTGTTTGGGGTGACTGGTTGGTTTGAACGAATGATCAATCATTTACCCCTATCACTCGCATCCGGCATGTTAGCGGGAGTATTGCTGCAATTTGGGTTAAATGTTTTCGGCGCGATGCAAACCCAATTTTTGATGGTGTTTGCGATGTTCTGTGCCTACCTCATCATGCGACGTACGGTTCCCCGATATGCCGTCATCACAGCGTTAGGGCTGGGCATTGTATTGGCAGGGAGTCAAGGGTTACTCCAGCTTGAAGCGGTTCAGTTGCAATGGGCACACCCCACCTTCATCGTACCTGCCTTTTCCATAAATGCGTTGGTCGGTCTCGCTTTACCCTTATTCGTTATAACCATGGCCTCTCAAAATGTCCCTGGAGTTGCCACGATTCGCGCATTTGGCTATGTTGTTCCCAGCTCGCCTCTGATTCAGTGGTCTGGGGTGGCGACGCTAGTCCTTGCCCCGTTTGGCGCATTTGCGATTAACCTTGCAGCCATTACTGCTTCAATTTCGATGGGACGAGAAGCTCACGAAGACCCAACCAAGCGTTACATTGCTGGCCTTACGGTCGGGGTCCTCTATATTACGATTGGGCTGTTTGGCGCGACCGTCGTTTCCGTTTTCACCGCACTTCCTTCAGAACTCGTGTTGGCGATCGCCGGTCTAGCCTTACTCGGAACCATCGGCAACGGGTTAGTCACCGCATTGGCACAGGAAAAAGAGCGGGAGCCTGCACTGATTACCTTTCTCGTCACGGCATCAGGGGTCAGTCTCCTTGGAATCAGTTCAGCATTTTGGGGGTTGATCGCAGGTGTCTTCGCACTGCTAATTGTGCAGGTCAAGCCGCAACACCCTCGTTATCCAGAAAAGTAACGGCTCAGTTTTCTGTGCTGAGGTCTTTCGTACTCAACAACTCTAGAACTTTCTGACGTGCAAACTCTCCATTGTTGCGATAGAGCACCGTGCGATCGCGCGCGACAGGAAACCGCTCATCTGATTGCGCGACAATCGCCATCAATGCAGAGGCTCGCTGCCATCGCTCAGCAATTTGAGACCACTCTTCTGGCGTATTGGCTACTTCTCCAGACGCAACTGCTTCTTGCGCCAAGCGTACGGCTTCAGCAAAGGGATCTTGAACTTCTGGAGACAACTCGGGGGTGCGTGTCGGGGAGGGTTGGATATCGCTGCTATCCTCATTGGGGAACGGTGTCGTCACGCCTTCATTTTCCAGAATAGGTGCTTCATTCGCTTCTTCTATTGGAGGTGTGGGAATGCTATCTGGCACTAGTTCTGAATCGGAGACAGCTGCATCTGCTCCTTCAGAATCAGCTTGGGCATCCTCATTCAGCGGCATTGAATCAACTGCCGTGGATGGATCGTCGCTTAAGGTCGGTGTTGTGCTGTCACTGGAGAGGTCTGGAGGCGTTGATGATTGAGGGGCTGTCCGGATATAGAGCACCCAGCCAAATGCGCCCAATACAACAGCAGCACCGACCCCTAGCAGGCTCTTTTGTAGAACGGATAAACTCGCGAGAGGATGACTGGGTGCAACGGTTGCAACTTTTGCCTGAGAAGACGATTTTGATGCGCGTCCGAACCACGACATCGATGACGATCCCGCTGTATTGCCACGAGATTTCCCTTGGGCGGCGCTACTTCCCCAGGAGGAATTTGTCGAAGAGCCATTGCGTCCTGATTGGCTGGGATGTTCCTGACTAGAAGGGATTCCAGAGGGAGGATGAGGTTGTTCATACTGCCAGCCGCTGTTGCTGGATGCAGGAGGGACTGCGGCGGGATAATCGGTTGCGAGTCTTTCCTCTGTGGCCATGCTTGATGAGGCGATCGCCCTCGACTCAGCCTTTTCTTCCTGCCCTTTATGTTGGTAATAGCGATAGTAACTGTAGTAGCCATACACACGAGTTGTATGAGACTTAATGCCGTTCGCGACGACTCCCAAGATAGTGACAGGAGAAAGCTTTACGTCATCCAGTGCTCGACTAATGGCCGATCGTTCCGTTTTCCCTAACCCTGCCACCATCACCATGCCGTCGGTATTGGCTGCAACCAGACTACTGTCTGAGAAGCCAATGATAGGAGGCATATCATAAATAACTAAATCGTAGTGCTCGTGGAACTGCTTCATCAGCGACTGCATGCGTCGCGATGAAAGGAGCTTGACCGGATCTGGAGGGATAGGGCCAGATGTGATGACCGCCATATTTTCATCGAGAGGCGATTGCTGCACCACGTCACGAAGATGAAACGATTCAGAGACTAAGTTACTGAGTCCACGAATATTCGGCAATCCCAATCGGGCATGATGCTTGGGCGATCGCAAGTCAGCATCAATCAAAAGCACACGTTGCCCCATAATGGCAGCGGCCCTTGCCAGATAGAGCGCCAGGGTCGATTTTCCTTCACTCGGCACCGCAGAACTCACCACAAGAGACTGGATGGGAGTGTCTGTTCCTAAGAAACGGATGTTTGTGTAGAGAGAACGGAAAGATTCGTAAAACATCGACGCTTGGAACGTGGTCCGAGACGTTTTTCCATCTCCTGCTGAGGTAGATGGCATCACCGTATCTCTGGCACCGTTGAGGCTTTTAGCCGTCTGGATTGTGTCTGGCTGCTCTTCCAACGTGGGGTGGAACGGAATAATCCCCAACAATGGCAACTGGGTCGCGATCTTGAGTTCTTCGGGAGAATGATAGACCTGATCTAACTTTTCAACGAGGAGGGCAGCCGCCCCTCCCAAGGCTAATCCCGACAGAATACCCAAGATCAGATTACGAGGAATATTCGGTGAAATAGGAATAGGGGATGTTCTGGGTTCTGCGATGAGCTGCCATGGAATCGATTTTTGAGCAGCATCAATTTGCAACGTTTCCCGTGTCGTGAGAAAACGGTTGAGACTTTCAGTTGCGATCGACAACTCGCGCTGCATGTCTGTGTATTGACGCGCCAGTCCTGGAACTAATGCAAATTCTTGTTTCAGACTCTGCTCCACCTGAGCCAACGTTTGACTCCGGGCTTGCAGCATCTGGACGCTATTGGCAGCGTCAATGAGCTGTCGTCCCAAATCAATGGATGTCGGGGTCAGATTGCCGTCTACAGTCGCGCTTGGGCCAACGGCAAAGCGGCCTTCCAAAATATCAGCAGCTTCTGTTTCGAGAATCGGCAATAAGTTATCCCGGCGATCGCGCAGAGCCTGAAGTTGGGGACTATTCTCTTGATATTTGGCAGCATCAACCGCAAGCTGTGCTTCTAATTCTTGAACTTGATTGAGGAGGGCTTGATAGCGAGGAGATTCACTCAACGTGGCGGCAGCCAACGCCTCTTCTGGCGACACATTGAGTTGTGCTTGCAAATTTTGGAAGAGCGATCGGGCCTGAGAAAGTTCCGTCTGCAACTGCTGTCGTTCATCTTCTACCTGGCTTATTAGACCCGACAAATCATCACCACGATTTTCAGGGTCTAATAGGCTGTACTGCTGGCGGAATCGTTCGACCTGTACCTGTAAATTATTGACCCGATCCCGCAATTCTGGGAGCTGGTCATCGACGAACTGAATGCCTTGATTTAAGCTGGCTTGACGCTGCTCAAAGCTATATTCCAAGTAGTGCTGGGCGGCCTCTTCCAGAATGTCCTGAATTTCCTGGGTTTCTGGCCCCTGGTAGCTGATTTGTAGAACCTTGGTTTCTCGCAGGCGATTAATGGATAATCCAGTGGTCAGCTCATCAACCGTTAAGTTGGGGTACGTGTCCTGCAATTCCTGGACAATAGGTTGCAGCAGTGCCGCACTCAACAACACTTCAATTTGAGTATCGTAATCAACCGTTGAGCCGAACCCCCCCCGCTCATCTAAGAGCAGCTCTTGCGATGGATTCGAATCATCAACCGACTCAATTAAGACGCGAAATCCCCCTCGATAAATGGGAGTTCGTGTCAATGTCCATCCCCAAAAGACGGATGCAACTGTAATGGCGATGCCCGCAATGATCCACCCCCGACGACGCACAATTCGGATGAGTTGTGTCAAATCTAAGTCGTCGTCGTCTTTTTGTAGCCAAGGTGCCGCTGGCGCATGTGCAAACTGCGCAGGTGGATAGACTCCTGGTTGAGAGGGTGGCTCGTTAATTTGTGTTGGCATCTTTACCCCTGAGGTGTGGTTGAGACGGTCGCGTCAGTGGTTTACTGCAATTGCGATAAAAATCAAAAGCACTCAGCCAAAGGAAAAATTGGCTCTCCTACTCTATTCAACTGCTAATGCAGAAACCCGTAAGGTTGGCAAAATAAACGACAGTCTAATGAGCAGACCCACTTGCCCTAGAGTTGCTGCTTGGTTTGACGCGTACTGCTTTTTGAGTTCATTGCAGCTCCTCTTTCGTCAGGAGCGTTTCATTTTTTTTGCACAGAGCACAAAAAACTATGTCATTAGAGGTGTGAAGTAGATGGGCATAATTAAACGTATCCTTCCAAATCCTGTACCGCCTGATGCGCAGGCGGTACAGGATTTGGGGTTTTGGTTTTAATGACGTCCGGGTACTTAATCGCTAGCAATCCTTAAAAAACGGTGCCATCGCTGGTGATTTGAATGGGAGGAACCCCACCCGGGCGGCGATCGCCCGCAATGCGTCGTCCAGCGCTCCAGGTTCCGCCCTGCAATACACAGGCTAAGGGGAGTTGCGTTGCTGTTAACCCTAATTGTTGCCGAATGCGCTGAGCCAGGTGGTCGAGCAAAATCACTGTGAGCGATCGCCACTCCACAATCATGCTTGAGTCTGGGGAATGAGCCGATTGAGTCACCTGCGCATGCTTGGGCTGTAGTACGCCAAGATCGATAAACAGCCCGCCATTGCGGTATTCAGGAAGTCCCGTCAAACTGTCTAGCTCGGTGATAGTCAATCCAGCCTCTTCTAGGGGCTCTAGTAACGAATAGGTGAGCCATTGAGAGAGCTTATGAAACGGAATGAGGGTGCTGCCAAGCGATGTATCGAGCAATGCTGGATGAGGCCAGACATCCCCCAAATTGACATGGTTTATGGTCACACGACCAGGCCAAATAGAACTCAACCCTTCCAAGACAGCACTCAATACCAGTGAAGCCGGGATATCCTGCGCAGAGACCTGCTGCATGAGGTAATCCAACAGATAGCCAGGACGGAAGATGTCTGCAGAATTTGTGGTTTCGCCATAGCCTCTACCTTTCTCCGCACAGCTAAATAAGTGAGGTGACCGCACAAGGGCATCGCTGAGATTATGCAGCAGATTGAGTCGACCCTCTAGCCCGACCAGGGGGTTGTTGGCGCTGATTTGAAACCCAGATTTCAAGGCATCTCGGTTTAGGGTGCGTAGTCCATCTGCATCCACTTGGAGGGGTTGATCAGGATTACTAGAAAACGCTCCACTACAAAATAGATGGAAACTGGCGATCGCCAATCCTTCTGAGCGACTGAGAACGAATCCACTTCCCGGCTCTGTATAGCGCCATGCATTCCCTGCTCCTGCATCTAACAAAACGCTGACGACGGCTAAGTCAATTTTGATGCGGGCTTGTTCTAATCGTGAATAGGTCTGAAGTTGTTCTTGAAACGTTAGCAGACGGTCAGACGTCCCGCCTTCAAAATGACGCCAGCGACTATGAAACGGAATCGCTGTGTTTGGGTACGTCTCTTTCATGACCGCGATGACATAGTCCGCGACTCCATCTAGCTCATCCAGATGACATCTGAAATGCTCCAGGTTATCGTCTAGCGCTAAATTAAAAACGTGCCCGCATCGTTCTCGAATAGCGAGGGGCGATCGCAAATATTGAATGGTTTGGAATATTGAATCAGGTGTCAAAGATGCGGCTGGTGAACTCACGGCTATACGTCACTCATCATCAGTTCAACGACATCATAGGACACATGCTTGATTTGCCCTTATCAAGGCACTCACTCAAAACGTTGAACTATCTCGATGACCTAGCCCAACATGACTCGATTGTAGAAGGACACACACATGGCAGGAACAGCAACAGCAAATGCAATCAACAGAATTGTCTGAACATCCATAAGGCTTATACCAGGTATAAAAGCGATGAGGCTAGAGCAACTGATTCGTTACCCTAATCGTGTCAGCAGAACAGCCAATGGAGAATGAGACATGTACGGTTAAGGCGAAGCTGGACTGCTTTAATCAAGTCATACCGATAAGTGTAAATGCTCATCGTGAGTAAGAATGCTCACTCTTAACAAAAAATCAAAGTGTTTGAAATCTTTTGAGGCCAAACCATTGATAGACCGACTCACGGTTTACAAAAGACAACATTCTGACGATGACATTTATTTATCACTCTCTAACGTTTTGAATATCATACGGCTTATGTGAGTTGATCGCTGGAATGACGTAGATACGTCGAAATCACTTAAGCTCCTGATTTGGAGGCTAATCAAAACCCTTGATATACAAGAACTTTAAATAACTCACATAATGCGTATCATATGGTTCTGTAATGGTTCTGTGTTGATGCTAACGGTTTGTCGTGTGCTCGCGAAGCATCGAACACAGTCCAAATGCCGATCTTTGTTAGGATAAGTGAATCATTCATACATCTAGAAGGTAGGTTTTCAATCTATGGACGCGATGGAGTTTTTTCAGCGCAGTGCTGGTCGGTGGCGATCGCAGCGAACCACCCACCATCTTCCTTTCCGACGCTCTGAAACTGGTGACTCCGACATTTTTGTTGAAAGCCTGCCTGCCGATCATCCAAAAGTTGTTGAAATTTGTCATCTGCATGACATTGATCCCTCATTAACAATTGGTGGCGCATACGTTACGTGGGAAGGATCGATGGCCTGGGATCGTGAAGGTGAAAATCATGCAGGCAACACCATATTTGCCCTTGTTCCTGATGCTGAGAACCCAAGTCATGGACGATTACTGAGGGAGCGTGGATATGCCGAAATCACCCCTGTCGTTGGGCATTACGAAACGGGAGATGATGATAGCCTGACGCTTATCACTGAATATGAAACGATGAGTTCGGTTGAGCGTTTCTGGTTTGTGACTCCAGACTTGCGCTTTCGATCCAGCACGGTGAAGCGCTTTGGTGGGTTCAATACCGCATCCTTCTGTGCAGAATCTCGAATCTCAGAATCTGTGGACAATGAATCTGTGGACAATAAAGGTGTACCGGATCTATCGGCTGACCAAATCGGTGAAGCGTCACGGTCTCGTGCACTCTATTCAACATTGGGTTGGTAAGATAACACTCACCTATATTTGCAGATTGTGATGGTTGTCCCACGCCGGAGACGGGGGACGACCATCACAATCTGCAATGCAATTTAAATAGCGAACAGCTTAACGCGTCACGATTGATAAATCCACGTAATGAGGTCGGGGCAGAATGGCTGCCCTGACCTCATTACGTATTATTGACCGTTAACCACTCTCATCAGCCATCTTAAATTTAGGGCTGGGCTGAATCAGCCTCTGCAAAAATACTGATCCTTTGCAGGTGAACAATCCGTCCTGTGGCAGAATGAGTTCTTTACGATCGTCATCACCACGAACCTAGATGTTTCGCTCATATGAAATGTCACGGTCTCCGGTGGTGCGTGTCATACGCAGTCAGCAATGGATCAGAGGCAGAGGCACAGGAATCATGACGAAGTTTGTGTTTGTAACAGGCGGTGTTGTTTCAAGTATTGGGAAGGGCATCGTTGCCGCAAGTCTGGGGCGATTACTCAAATCACGTAATTATTCTGTGTCTATTCTCAAACTAGACCCATACATCAATGTTGATCCAGGAACGATGAGTCCGTTTCAACACGGAGAGGTGTTTGTCACAGATGATGGGGCTGAAACCGATCTGGATCTGGGGCATTATGAGCGATTTACAGATACACCGATGTCTCGCTTGAATAGTGTTACAACCGGATCAATTTATCAGGCTGTTTTGAATAAAGAGCGCCGTGGTGACTATGAAGGTCGAACGGTTCAGGTGATTCCCCATGTCACCAATGAGATTCAAGAGCGTATCTTTCGAGTGGCGCGAAATACAAATCCAGATGTTGTGATTATAGAAATTGGGGGGACGGTTGGAGATATTGAATCCCTCCCGTTTTTGGAAGCAATTCGACAATTTCGTAAAGATGCAGGACGTCGAAACGTTCTTTACATGCACGTGACATTGGTTCCGTGGATTTCATCTGCTGGTGAAATGAAAACGAAACCGACACAGCATTCGGTCAAGGAGCTACGCTCTATCGGGATTCAGCCTGACATTCTGGTTTGTCGGTGCGATCGCCCTCTCCAGGCTGGGTTAAAAGAAAAAATGTCCCAGTTTTGTGATGTGCCAGTGGAATGTGTTGTCACGTCTCAGGATGCAGGCAGTATTTACGAAGTACCGCTCAATTTGGAGAAGGAGGGACTCGCCCACCAAGTTCTTGATATTTTGCAACTCGATCAGCGTCAACCGGATCTTGAGCATTGGCAAACCCTGGTTGAGCGCCTTTATCATCCAGGTAAGTCCATGGAAATCGCGATCGTTGGAAAGTATATTCAGCTATCTGATGCATATCTTTCGGTCACAGAAGCGCTCAAACATGCATCAATTGCATTGGGATGTGATTTGCGGATTCGCTGGGTCAACTCGGAGCATATTGAAGAACGGGGCGCGGAGGCATTGTTATCTGGTGTGAATGGGATCGTCGTCCCAGGAGGGTTTGGCACCCGAGGGATTGAAGGTAAAATTCAGGCGATTACGCATGCCCGCGTTAATTCCATTCCGTTTCTTGGCCTTTGTCTAGGAATGCAGTGCTCTGTCATTGAATGGGCTCGCAACGTATCCAATCTTGACCACGCTAATAGTGCAGAGTTTGATAAAGAAACGCCCAACCCTGTGATTAATCTTCTCCCGGAGCAAGAAGATGTTGTGGATTTGGGAGGAACGATGCGCTTAGGCTTATATGCTTGTCGCCTCGAACCGAGTAGCCTAGCCGCAAGACTTTATAAACAAGAGGTTGTCTATGAGCGCCATCGCCATCGGTATGAATTCAACAATGCTTATCGAACGCTATTTCTAGAAACAGGCTATGTCATTAGCGGCTCATCTCCAGACAGTCGATTAGTCGAAATTATTGAATGTACGAATCATCCCTTCTTTATTGCCACGCAGTTTCACCCAGAGTTTTTGTCTCGCCCTAGTAAACCACACCCGTTATTTCAAGGGCTTTTGGAAGCGGCGATCGCCCAAACACATCCATCAAGTGACACAAACGGGAATCAATCGGCACTCAGCGCAACGACCGCTCTTATGGAAGCTGAGTTAACTCAATAAGCCCTCAGGAAACCTATGACTTATGGCAAACCGTCGTCTTTTCATTCAAACCATTGCATATGTTTCCCTGACTCTATTGTTTGGGTGTGGCTCAGATTCGGCGGAGCCCATAGGAAAACTAACAGTTGGCATTGTCAGTTACGATACGGCTTCACAGTCGGTTGATCAATATCAATCGTTCCGTGAATATCTATCTCAACAAACTCAAACAGTTGTCGAACTGGAGCCAGCCTATAACGAATTGCAGGCACTCCAGCAAATTCAACGACAAGATGTTTGGTCTATCGTGTTTGCTCCGGCAGGGCTTGCTGCTGTCGCAATTGAGCAGGACGGTTATGTTCCTATCTTCCCACTCCAAGGATCCGCCAATGCTCGTTCTGTCTTACTCGTGTTAGAGGATAGTCCAGTAGAAGACTTAGGTGATTTGGCTGGGGAATCCATCGCTCTTGGTGAGCCTGGATCTGCCGCAGGGTATTACTTGCCTTTATATGATCTCTACGGGCTTACGTTATCAGAGGTAAACTTTGCTCCGACACCACGCACGATGTTGACATGGATTAGTGATGGAACAGTCCTTGCCGGAGCGTTATCCGAAGAAGATTACCAAGCATTTCGCAACGAATTTACCGGAACGTCATTTCGTGTGCTGCATACGAGTCGCCCCATTCCTCAAGGGGTTGTGCTAATTGGCCCAACGGTCGAACGCAACCAGCAACGTCAAATTGAAGAGGCAATGAAAGCGGCTCCGTCAAACATCATTGCTGATGCAGGATACTTGCCGACTGCAACATTGCCGGACTATAGACAATTTATTCAGCTCATCGAGAAAGTTCGCCCGCTCGAACGTCAAGTTCAACAATCCCCTGCGGTGTTAACGATTGATGAAAGTTCTGGTGATGAAAGTTCTGATATTGGAGATTAAGAGCCAACAGACAACGTGACGACATCAAACCCAGTCAAGGATGATGGCAGCGATCGCCAACAGAAAGCCGACTCCATAGAAAAATGCAACGACATCGATCTCTGACCAGCCAGATAACTCAAGATGATGATGAAACGGTGCCATCTTAAACAGGCGCTTCCCTACACCGTTTTCATCCTTGGTTGCTTTGTAATAGCCCACCTGAGCCATGACCGAGAGCGTTTCAATTAAGAATACGCCACTTAAGATTAGTAGGCTAAATAGGTTGTTGCTAAGTATTGCCACAGCTGCCATTGAACCTCCCAATGCCAGCGATCCGGTATCTCCCATAAAAACCTTGGCCGGATTGCAGTTGTGGTTCAAAAAGCCAAGACATCCACCCGCCATACAGGCACAAAACAGAGCAAGCTCTGGCATCTCCGGCAATGTCAATGCAGCGAGTCCTAGAAATGCGATCGCACTCGTCCCCGATGCCAATCCATCCAACCCATCTGTTAAGTTTGTGGCATTGCTCTGGGCAACAGGGGTAAATCCTGCGAGCGGCCAGAATAAAAAGCCTAATGGCAAAATTAGCCCAAAGGGAAATTGAATTGACGTAATGTCATTCGGAGAAAATAGAAACAGCCAGCCACAAAATAAGGATGCCACCAAAATTTGGAGGAGTAATTTCATCCTCGGCGAGATACCCTTATTAGATCTACGACGAATAACTTGCCAGTCATCAATCCATCCAATAAACCCGTAGGCGAGTGTTAGGGCTGATACAGCCAACACTGATGGCGACAAGGAAGACCATGTGACTGCAATAAAAACAGACAGAGGAATGAAAAATAGCCCTCCCATCGTTGGTGTCCCAGCCTTTGCCATATGTGACTTGGGCCCCTCCTCTCGGATAAATTGCCCGGTTTTCAGGGCCAGGAGAAATGGAACAGCCAATGAACCAACACCAGCTACAGTTGCCGTTGAAACGAGGATAGGCAAAAATATCTGTGTTAATGACAGGGACTGGAAGACGGCACTTTCAATCCAAACGGCACTCATCGCGATGACGGCACTCAGCCCTAAGAAGAGCGATCGCCCAGAAATGATTGGATTCACACGAGAAACAGCCTTGGCACCCACGGTTTCTCTACTCCTCACCTACACACTTGATCAACATAGGTTGCCGATATAATCCTCTCAACAATAAGTCTGTTTTAAGGAAGCTTGCTTTAATGACTTCTGGCATGCACCCTGCTCACGACTAGGAAGCCACATAAACGATGTGACAATCCATCGACATACGCTCAAAAAGTTACCATGTCATGGTTGTTGTTTAAACTTCCAAATTTAATGATCAATCGCGTTTTTCGCGAGCGTTTTATTCAATCTCAAGTTCATCATCGTCATCGTCGTCATCGAAGCCGTCATCACCAGACATCAACGCATTGAGATCGGCCTCTTCTTGTGGGAATGCAGCCTCAACTTCTTCTTCACGCGGCATCATTCGACCAGAGGATTGAAGCCATTCTAAGATGCCTTGTCCTTGAGGGGTTGGGATCACCTGAGCTGGCTGACTCCGTGGGTAAGAGCGAAGAGATGGGTTCTTCATAGGTGTTATTTCTAAAAACCTGTTGAGAATATTTTTGACAAGCCCTGACTTAGGTAAACATAGCATTCAATGTGCTTATGCTAATTCTAAGAGCCTATAATTCTAGCTCAAAACAATTTCACACTACAACAAGAAAACGCACTTCGGGTCTTAACTCACCTGCATCTTATCGAGCATGTTCCAAGTATTGGTTCACGTCTTCAATAACACGTGTCAGTTCAGCTTCAGTGCTTAATCGGATGCGCTCATCTCGCACAGTCACAAGAACTTTTGCTGCAAATGGTGATGGCCAGATATTCGGGTTGCAAAAGATTTCAAGGAACACATCACCTGCATATTGATATTCCAGAGACTTTTGAGGCGTTGGGCGACTCGTACCTCCTGTTCCAGATTTACCAGCAACTGTTTTCAGACAATTTACTAAGTTAACAAGTTCTGCTTTCAACTGCTCAGCAGCACTCGGGGTAAAGCTAAAAGATACAGAACCCTCAACAAGATTTAGACTAAGTGTAGTAATGGTCATGAGATTTATCGTGTCCATAATGACAGCAGCTTGGCCTCAGTACTCTGATGTCCGCATAATGAGCATCACGCAACATAAATAGATCCACGCCAGTTATACAAGAAAAGTCTTGGTATCAGGTTGAACTCAACCCTCGTGAATTTCTCGTCTGATTCCTAGAATGCTTATTTATGCCACTGCCCATTGATTTAATAGAAGCGTAACGTGTTCTTTTAATTTGTCCTAGTCACCCATAGAAATCTCATCCGCTTTGGTGATTTGTTTGTTGAAGCATCCGTTTGATTCGTTTCACCTTACTGAGTCAATGGCTAAAATCCCTGATAGATAAGATTTAAGTGGAAGTTCAAATGTATTGTTCATTTCTGTCTTTCCGTAACATAGTCTTCACCCGATTGGTTTATGACAGATTATCGCGCAATTGTCCGACGAGTACTCATCATTACGCTGGTTCTAAATCTTTCGGTTTTAATTCTGAAAGGAATTGTTGGCTTAATGACAGGGTCATTAAGCCTGCTCGCTGATGCACTTCATAGCGTAACTGATAGTGCCAATAATGTTTTAGGACTAATCACGAATTCTTTTTCGTCTCCTGAACCTGATCGCGATCACCCCTATGGTCATCAAAAGTTTGAAGCTGTTGGGGCATTGGGTATTGCAGCGTTTTTAGGAGTTGCCTGTTTTGAAATTTTGCAAGCTGCGTTGACGCGTATCTTGTCAGGTGGAGATCTGGTTCAGGTTACTGGAACGGAGTTATGGTTATTGCTTATTGTTCTCGGCATCAATATTTTTGTTGCTTTTTACGAACGAAATGTAGGGAAAAGCATTGATAGTCCTTTATTGATTGCGGATGCCAGTCATACGATGAGTGATGTTTGGATCACGATTTCTGTGTTGGGAGGGTTAATCGGAATTTGGATTTGGGATTATCAGTGGATAGATGTTGCGTTGTCTTTCCCGGTGGCGTTTCTTGTGTTTTCGAGTGGATGGTCTGTTGTCCGCGATAATCTGCCCTGGTTGGTGGATGAGGTGGCGATCGCCCCCGAGCAAATTCATGATTTGGTGATGCACGTCCCAGGCGTTTTAAACTGCCATGACATTGCATCTCGTGGCGTTATTGGACGGCAGGTTTTTATCGAAATGCATCTCATCGTAAAGGCTGTTGATGTTGAAACCGCTCATCAGATCACTGAAGAGGTGGAAGAGCGACTCCGTAAGAAATATAGTCCGGTTCGGTTGAATATTCATGTGGAACCGCCACGCTACATCTCTGACCACATCAGTTACTCGTAATCCAGATCAGCGATTCGTGACCCAATGACCTAGGGGTCTGATTGAACTGGAAGAGGCCATCCGAGTTGAGTGGCTTGCTCATATACTCGCTTCAAGGTAGTGATATCACGTACTGAAAGTTCAGATGGTGATTGCACTTGGGATGCATATAGAGCATCGGTCGAAAGCGGGCTATGTCCCCATAGTCCTAAGGCATGGCCTAATTCATGGCGTGCTGTCGCTCGAATTTGTTGGGGCGATTGCCCTGGTTTTATCATGACGGTGTATTTGGGCAAGAGCAGTTGAGTGCCGTCGATACGTTCTTCGATGTAGAATTCATAACGCGTTTCAGCAGAACGAGCACGCCCGAGCAGTAAGCCGGATTCATCAAAGCTAACTTGCAAGGGGGGCGCTGTTGCCAAAATTGCAATATCTGCCGTGGCTTTTTCGTCGCTTTGCTCAATTGGCAAATAGGCTGACCACTCATTAATCGCAGATAGCACCGATTCATACCATTGAGGCTGAATGCGCTGTGTGGGAGGAGATAGCTGGCGTGTGATGGCAGATGGAGATGAAGCAGAAGCAGCTAAGGGTCGTGCTTGGAGTTTTGTATTGAGAGATGAATTGGATGTTGATTCTGGAAGAGATGTCGGAATATCGAATGATTCAGAATCGTTTGGTGGCTCTACGTTTGGTGGCTCTACAAAGATGGTGATTGGAAACTCTGTCCATACGAGATACCCAAGAACCGTTGGGGCGATCGCGTCGAAGTAGTCCCCTTGATTTGTCCGATCCTCCCAAGAGGCAAGTGAATCAGGGAGTGGGTGTGGCCGAGGAGTCGGGAGCAAAAACCGTTGGTCTGTCAAGCTTAATGTATCAGTTTCAGCCGTGGAAGGTGCCTGCAAGGGAAATAGTTCTTCAGCACCTATTGCTGGGGCGATCGCCCGTCCACAAAGACTCATGAGCAGCGTTATGCCGAGGATGATTGCCAATAAATACCAGTGGCGATCTCGTTTGCGAGCTTGCTGACGTGTCTTCGGTACGTTCATTAAGACGAGTTGTTCTAGGCTCTTAAACCACAAATGGAGACAGTGCACCATCCTAGCAACACGCCTCCATTCATTCTTCATCGATGATCTTTCAATTGGCTAGGCTATCGGCTTAAAGCCACTCAGCACTTAAGACGACCGTAAGTCCGATAAAAATTACTGTTAGTGTCCAAGTGGCACGATTGAGAGTTATCTCGGCACTTTTTGTACTGGTAAAGAGCTGAGCTTGTCCACCGATACCACCCAAGCCATCCCCTTTAGGACTGTGTAGCAGCACAAGAATAATCAAGCCGACAGCGGCGATCGCCCAAATAACTTTCGTAATTAGAATCAGTGTCATCTCTTAAATCTCCCATCAAACAAGGTATCGTTTTAGATGCCTTGAAATATTGAACTACGCCATTTCCAACCGTACTCTCACGTTCTAACCTCATCCGTTAAACGAGATCAGACACGGCCAACATCCCTACTAGCAAGAATGATCTTATTCTAGACCAATTATCTCAGCTAACTATTCAGAACTGTATTCAGTAAGCCATAGGTAGCACTACTTTATGTCGCTTCATCCTAATGGAACCGTTACAGGGGATCGATTTTTCCGCACATCAAATTCTAAAGGAATAAACATTGACCGCCCCGTCATTTCAACAGGCTGCGGTAGATTCAGGATGTCTAGAATTGTTGGGGCAATATCTGCAAGACGTCCGTCTGAGCGAAGAGAAACGTTTGTTCCATAGCCAGGAATTTTTCGTTTTTCACCTTCAACGAGAATAAACGGTACCGGATTCGTTGTGTGAGCAGTCCACGGATTACCTTGTTCGTCCCTCATGTATTCAGCGTTGCCGTGATCAGCAATGATGATAGTTGTGCCGCCAGCTTTTGAGACACTTTCGACAAGGCACCCTACGCACCGATCCACTTCTTCAATCGCTTGAATGGATGCATCTATATTGCCTGTATGCCCTACCATGTCCGGATTCGCATAATTAATGACAATTAAGGAGTAGATCTGTTTCTCGACTGCGGCGATCGCTCCATTTGTGACCGCTGCTGCCGACATTAGAGGAGCTTTGTCATACGTCGCTACCATTGGGCTAGGAATCAGCTCTCTATCTTCCCCTGCAAATGGTTCCTCAATGCCGCCATTGAAAAAGTAGGTTACGTGAGCATACTTTTCTGTTTCAGCTGTTCGGAATTGCTTCAACCCATGACTAGCAATGACCTCGCCCAGAATGTTGTTAAGGTTTTGAGGCTCAAATGCAACCTCCACATCGAGTGATGAATCATATTGGGTAAACGTCACAAAGTCGAGGGGAGTCATGAGCGATCGCTCAAATCCGTCGAACGTAGGATCCATAAATGCTTGAACAAGTTGACGGGATCTATCTGGACGGAAGTTGAAAAAGATAACCCCATCACCACGTTTAACTGCTCCTGGAGCAACCCGCGTAGGCTCAACAAATTCATCAGTGATGTCATTGCTGTAAGAATCCTGCAAAACTTGAGCAGCACTACGACCATCCCCATCCCCGTCATGAACCATCAGGTTATAGACTTTCTCAGTGCGGTTCCATCGGTGATCGCGATCCATGCTGTAGTATCGACCACTGATTGTTGCGATATATCCAAGGTCAATCTGTTTAAGGTAATTTTCTAGGCTATTAATCATCTCTAAGCCGCTTTTGGGCTTCGTATCACGGCCATCGGTAATGGCATGGATACAGACATTTGTTAGTTGTTGTTCCTTTGCTAAATCCAGAACTCCAAACAAATGACTTAAATGGGAATGCACGCCGCCATCAGAACATAACCCTACTAAGTGAAGTGTTTTGCCACGTTGCTTGACAGCTTTACACACGTTCACCAGAGCCGAGTTACTCAACAATGTTCCATCATCAATCGCATCTGAAATCCGCACAAGTTCTTGAGGAACAACACGACCGGAACCAAGATTTAAATGACCAACTTCTGAATTACCCATTTGTCCATCAGGTAACCCAACATCCTTCCCAGAAGTATGGATTAATGCGCTTGGATAAGATGCCCAGAGACTATCTATCACGGGCGTACTAGCGTCAGCAATCGCATTGGCGCGAGACTCTTCACTGTGTCCCCAACCATCCAAGATAACTAACACCACTGGAGAGACTTGCCCTTGTGCCATAGAAACGGCCCTTTCTCTAGCTAGACTATATTTCTCAGCAATAATACCACTTCAAGTTCAGTCCATTTAAGGATGGATAAACTAATCAATGTGATCCACTGAACCTCTCATGTTCAGCACGTCTCCGTCACTTGATATTGCGACAATCAACATTCACAGTAAATGCAGATAACCTAATCTTCTTTTCTCCTTCAAAATGTAGCTCCAGAAGTATTCTGAGACATCTTCAAATTATCTTTAAGATGCCTCAAATTAAAGAGTTAGCGTTTTGCATTCAACCATCTACAATTAATGTTACAGATTAACAATTCAAATGTTTCACATTGTATCGTCATTATGCCTATATGTTGAAAAAATATATCTGATTATACGGGAGTAAATAATCGTTCACGATCGAGGATACTTGAGTGAGTTGATTTCGTATCGCATGCAATACAGGTGAATAAGTAGCTAGTCATCATTAAACGCACCCTTCCAAATGCTCTGCCGCCATCTGTGCTGCCGGCAGAGCATTTGAGGTTTTGGTTTTAATTACGTCCAGATACTTAAAACAAGTAAATCGTTATTCAATCATTAGTTGAAGAGATATCCAATACTAGATGGCTAGCTGAACTTACACCTGCCAATCCTGAGCTAGAAGAATAGAAATACGGTGTAAAACGACGTAAAACATATGAATGAATTTGTTCTACAACTATTCGTCTAACTTCATAGGAATAATTACTTTTTCTTGATTTTAACTTTTCCTTTTTGTTTCTGACGCTGCTTTTCTCTTTTAGCGTCTGCTTTCGAAGCTTTCTGTTGCTCAATTGCTGCTTGACGCACCTGGTCTTTTTCTTCCTTAATCTTATCCAAGTAGTAGTGGTAATCACCTCGGTAGAGCCGGAGTTCGCCATCTCGAACTTCAACAATTTTATTGGCTGTTTTCGAAATGAAATAGCGATCATGGGACACGATTAAAATAGTTCCTGCGTAATTTTGAATAGCTTCCTCAAGCATTTCTTTTGCTGGAATATCTAAGTGGTTTGTTGGCTCGTCTAGCACAAGTAAATTGGCAGGTTGAAGCAGCATTTTGGCCAAGGCTAGGCGTGCTTTTTCTCCGCCACTCAGTGCCTGTACTGCTTTAAATACGGTGTCTTTGCTAAATAGAAAACGTCCCAGCAGTGTTCGTACGTCTGAGTCATTCCAATCAGGAACTTCATCGTGAATGGTATCGAGTACTGTTTTGTTGAGATCCAATGCCTCTGCTTGATTCTGCTCAAAATAGCCTGGAATGATGTTGTGCGTTCCAACTGTGACCACTCCCTCTACAGGTTGCTCATATCCCATGATCAGGCGCAGCAGTGTCGACTTACCACAGCCATTAGGCCCTAAGAATGCAATACGATCGCCCCGTTCAATCTCTAAATTTGCTCCCAAAAACAAGATTTTGTCGTTATACATATGGGTCATATCTTTGATGGTGACCACCTCGCGACCACCGCGAGGTGGTTCAGGAAAGCGAAACTTCAACGTGCTCACAGACCCTGTAGGTGATTCAATACGTTCAACTTTTTCAAGTTGCTTTTCTCGACTCTTTGCTTGGGTACTGCGAGTTGCACTGGCTCGAAACCGCTCAACAAAAGCCTGCTGTTTTTCAAGCTCTTTTTGCTGGCGCTCATAAGCACTCAATTGGGCTGTTGCATTTTCTTCTTTCTGTTGAAGGTATGCAGAATAATTGCCTAAATAGGTTGCTGAGACTCCACGCTCGGTTTCAACAATCTGAGTACACAACCGATCAAGGAACTCCCGATCGTGAGAGACCACAACCATGGGTGTTGTTAATCCTCTGAGATAGGTTTCCAACCATTCAATGGTTTCTAAATCTAAGTGGTTTGTTGGCTCGTCTAGTAGGAGAAGATCGGGGTCTTGCAACAAGATTTTGCCGAGGCTAATCCGCATTTGCCAGCCGCCGCTAAATTCACTCACGTAGCGATCGCCATCACTAGGTTCGAATCCCACTTCAGGTAGAATTTTTTCAATGCGCGCTTCAAGACCGTATCCCCCTAACGCCTCAAATTTACGCTGCAACCGATCGAGGCGATGAATGAGGTCGTCCAGTGTATCCATGTCAGCAGTTTCCATCTGCGTCTGGACTTCATGCATGAGATGCTGAGTATGATTGGCGTCTGTAAACACAGTCCAAAACTCGTCTCTAACCGTTTGCGTTGGATCAACTTCAAATTCTTGTGTTAAGTAGGCAATGCGTAAATCAGCAGGGCGAATAATGACGCCTTCTGTGGGCTCCTCTTCCCCTGCAATGATTTTCAGTTGTGTTGATTTACCGGCGCCATTGACGCCCACAAGCCCAACTCGCTCACTCGCTTTCACTTCCCAGTTGATGTCTTTCAGCACCTCACCTGTGGAAAAAATTTTTCTGATATGCTCTAGGCGAAGCATGACTCACTCCAAACTGATGAATAGTTTTTAGCATCGTAGAACGCAGTCCATATACCCAGCGTTCTCAAGCATTTCAAGGCAGAATTCTAACCACGATTCGTATTGTCTTCAGACACATAGCTCAAACCATTTGAGCTTAGTAATATGAATCCACATCAGCTTAACAAATTTTTTAGATTTCTTATGAAAAATCCATACCGTCTCAGCAATTCTCAGTATGAAAATGATGCTCGCGGTTAAAGCTGTGTTGAAGGCCAAAATCATCATTTTGTTGGCCTAAAATCGCCTCTCTCCGCACGTTTTTCACCTCAAAGTGGCTTGAGAATCTAAAATGAGAATTGCTGATACCGTCTTCTATTACGCATGATTTGGCAATCTTCTCAAATCGATGACGAAGGAATGAGCCCACATTCTGCCCTTTCAACTGGAACGATTGGATGGGATGGAGTCCTCATCTTGACTGAGGAGGGCATCAATAAATTCATGGAGCGCTGATTCTGGTCGTCCTTCTAACTGGAGATCTTTTAATCCCATCAGTCCGTGGGCGATCGCCGCTGCGTTTTTCTGATAGTGATGGTGGGCTTCTACCAAATCTCGGTAAACATCTTGTTCAATCTTGAGACGACTTGCATCATCTGCAATGGGGGATTGATAAACGACAGAGTCAGCCTCGTTTTTAAGCAAAAAGATTAAGGCTCCGCTGAGTTCTTGCAATTGCTGTTGGAGTTGCCGTACATCAAGATCAAGTCGCTCAAACCCCAGTTGACCCCGAATTCGCAATTCGATAATTGGAGAGTCGGTGGGTTGAATCGTCCCTGACTGAATGGCGTGCTCAACGATGGCGATCGCCCCTTGCTCAATCTCTTCTAAGCCTTCATTGCCCGTAATATCTAACGCCAGCTTAACAATGGGACGTTGTCGATAATGATGTTTTAATACGGCCTGAATACCCTCCTCTGGCGTAATCTCAACTAAATAGACGCCTCGTTCATAGGTACTCTCTTCAATGCTATTGGCCTCGACTGATCCGGGGTTAAAGACCCAATTGTCAACCGAGTAATTTTTGTGAATATGGCCAAGCGCAAGATAATCAATGCCCGCTGCTTTGATGGGTAATAAGTCCGTGTAGCGCAAGGCTCCTGCATAGCGGGCGATTTGCCCCTCCAGCCCATGATGAAACATCAAAACATGAGGAACATTCCACGTTGGTAGATCCGCGATCGCCTCCGAAATTTTCTGAATAGCAATAGGTGCAGTTGCTCCATACCATGCACTCCCCAGCACACGTACTCCACAGTCTAAATCGATATAGCCACCGCGTCGTGATGATGATGACCAAGGTTGATAGAGGGTGTCTCCGTCGGAAACATCTCCAGGTTCAAGAAGAATAAGCTGCTCCCAATCCGCTAGATATCGTAGCCAGTTGGTCTTCGTCCCGTAAGGACGGTTATCGTGGTTTCCTTCAATGGCGATAGCCGGAATAGAAGCATCCTTGAGCAGAGCTAAACAACGCTGTGCTTGATTCAGCGTTGCGGGTTGAATTGTTCGATGCTCGAATAAGTCCCCAGCAATAATGACAAAATCAACAGACTCCCCGACAGCAAATTGCTCAAGTGCATCGTAAAACGCATAGAAAAAATCTTGACTACGTTCTTTATTGTCGTAGCGATCAAATCCAAGATGGACATCAGCAACATGTAAAAAACGAACCATAGGTACTTTTAGCAATATAAATGAGTAACCTGATCTCAAGATATAGAACGTGTTATTACACAACTTGCAAGGTTATTTTGAAAGCGTTGCACAGCAACGCTTTCAAAATAAAAAAACTCATACTTCAGAACGAAATAAGAAGGTTAGCACCTCCTCCGGGGCTGCCAACCTTCCAAGTCATGTTATTACTCCAAAATATTACTCATGTAAGTCTAGAGTGTAAGAACTATCCCTTAAATATTCGACGACCAAATAACACTATTCAGTGGTTTCAATCTGAAGATAGGTAATCAAAAAAGCTAATCTGAATAGCTGAGATGATTTTTACTCTTGTGTCTAATCCTTAAGCAGAGACGGCTGATGTCTCTGCAGCTAGTGATTCCAACTGTTCTTGCTGATCCTGAGTAATACAAGATTGAACAATGGTTTCAATATCGCCCTCAAGTATAGGCATAAGTGCAAAATTTTCTCCCAATCGATGATCGGTTGCTCGATTATCTTTATAATTGTAGGTACGAATTTTTTCGGAACGAGCGCCAGTTCCCACTTGAGAACGACGCATAGACGTGACGGCCTCTCGCTGCTCCTGAAGCTTTAAGTCATATAGTTTTGCTCTCAAAATTTGCATAGCACGTTCTCGGTTCTGTAGCTGAGAGCGCTCTTCTGTGCAAAAAATTCGAATCCCAGTTGGTTTGTGAAATAGATCGACTGCAGTTTCAACTTTATTTACGTTCTGTCCACCAGCTCCACCTGAACGTGCAGTTGTCAGTTCAATTTCCTTAGGATCAATTTTCACTTCGACATCGTCTACCTCAGGCATAATCGCTACTGTTGCTGTAGAGGTATGGACTCGTCCCCCAGCTTCAGTCACTGGGACTCGCTGCACACGATGAACGCCAGCCTCAAATTTCAGTTTACTGTAAACACAATCTCCCTGAACTTCAAGAATTGCCTCTTTGAAGCCACCCATATCAGCTAGAGACTCACTCACAAGCTTGACTTTCCATCCTTGAGACTCTGAATATCGTGAATACATTCGGACAAGATCTCCGGCCCAGATACTTGCTTCATCACCACCTGCGCCTGCCCTAATTTCGAGCATGATGTTTTTATCATCATTAGGGTCACGCGGAAGCAGCAAAACCTTCAAGCGAGACTCTAGCTGCGCTAAATCTTCTTCCAAGGACTTCACCTCAGCTGCAGCCATTTCCCTCAACTCGGGATCATTGCCAGATTCTTTAACAACTTGCTTGGCACCGACCAATTCTTCCTGCTTATCTTTCCATTCCTCAAAGGTGTTGACTGTTGTTTCCAAGGATGAGCGACTTTTCGCAATTCGCTGCAATTCACTAGGATTAGAAGCAACATCTGGATCTGCTAGACGTCTGGTTAATTCATGAAACGTCTGTTCAACAGATTTCAGCTTATCCAATAAATAGGATTCAGCCATAACAGCACCTAACGAAACAGTTATCCAATCGACGTCGAACTCTGAATAAGAATAAAATTATGAAAGCAGTCATTGAGTTAAGGATAAGTGATGGCTGCTGTTTGTAAAAGATTTGCTATCAAAAGGCATTGTGATACTAGGTAGCACAACTCTCCTCCTTAATTATTAAGGCAGCAGTTTTTGAATGACTCATTCAAAAACTGCTGCCCTGTTCAGCTCTTAAATATAAAATCTCACTAAAACAATCACGCTTCAAAGAGCTGTATCGTTTAGCAATCATGGAGAACATCCTCAATAAAGCTACTCACTTGCAGATTCTTCAGAAGATTGATTATTATCCACCATTCCATACTTACGTAAGAAACGTTCGACACGACCCTCTGTATCAATAATCTTTTGAGTACCAGTGAAAAATGGGTGATTACCAGACCATACGTCTACATAAATCTCGGGTTGCGTAGAACCCATAGTTGCAACTAGCTCACCATTGCAATAGACTTTTGCTTCCGGATACCACTCAGGGTGCAGTCCATCTTTTGGCATAATTAACGATCCTCCTATTCAAACAAGCACAGAATCAATGATAAGAGCTGGACAAATACTGAACTCAGCAAAGGCAAAAAGATAGTAAGGCTTTAGCGCTTAGAATACTGAGGCGCTTTTCTAGCCTTGTGAAGACCATACTTCTTACGCTCTTTAGCTCGTGAATCACGGCGTAGATAGCCTTCAATCTTGAGAGGCTTTCGATTATCAGGGTCAAGCTCACACAAGGCTCGTGCCACTCCAAGCTTGATAGAATCTGCTTGACCAGTGAGTCCACCACCTCTTACATTCACAAGAATGTCATATTCACTCTCTAAGCCTAGTGTCTCTAAGGGCGCTTTTGCAGCTGACAAATAGCTAGGATTAAATTGAAGATAGTCATCACCAGCTCGTCCGTTCACAGTAAGAACCCCAGTTCCAGGCACGAGACGAACTCGAGCAACAGAAGATTTCCGGCGTCCCGTTCCCCAGTACACAACCTTGTCGTCAGCCTGCATTATTCATTGCCTCCAGGAATTGTTTGAATAGATAACACTTCAGGTTGCTGGGCATGGTGAGGGTGCTCGGAACCTTTGTAGACCTTAAGCTTAGTAAAGAGTTGACGACCTAATGCGTTTTTTGGAAGCATCCCCTTTATTGCTTGTTCGAGGATTCGCTCTGGAATTCGATTTTGGAGCTTCTCAAAGGTTTCCACTTTCATTCCACCAGGACGACCAGAATGACGCCGATATAGCTTCTGTTCTCGCTTTCGCCCAGTAACATCAATTTTGTCGGCGTTTATAATAATGACAAAATCTCCTGTGTCCATATGTGGAGAATAGATGGGCTTATTTTTTCCTCTGAGAACAGATGCAACTTCAGTTGCCAAACGACCCAGCCGTTGACCGCTTGCATCAACGATATACCACTTTTTTTCGAATCCCCCTACAGCAGGCAAATAGGTCTTATTCATAGCCATCCATTCCAAGTTTACGAAGCTCTTCAATCACTTAAATAATCTCTGCAACACCAGCAACATCGTGATGTCATATCACTCTTATTAAAGACACATGCTCTTGCCTACCACAAGGTCATCATAACTTTAGCAGCGGTTGACTATCATACCAAATTTTGTGTGAGAAAGGGAAGTCTGTATATCCAACCCTCAATAAACACAATCCTTCAGGGGGCGCAGCGTATTTGACCAAATCACGACGCTCCGTTTGCCAAATACGAGTAAATTCATTAATAGACAAGGAACCTCGACCTACATCAACAAGTAACCCAACAAGAAGCCTCACCATACCGTATAAAAAACCACTGGCTTGAATCTCGATACGCACGAAAGCCCCATCTCTAACACATGAAACGTCGTGAATATCTACCCATGAATGAGGGCGGCTAGACCCGCTTCTGTGAAATGCAGCGAAATGATGATGACCAATCATGGGCTTAAGGGCTGATAATATCTGAGACTCATCAAGGGCTGCTCTGTAAAAATGCCAACAAAATGGCTTTATAAATAAGTTTGGATACATATCAGTATAGATAGTGTATCGATATCGTCGATATATCGCAGAAAAACGGGCATGCCAGTCTGGATGAACCTTGGATGAAGCACGCACAATAATATCGCTTGGTAAACGACTATTGAGAATGCTTGACCATCGATGTGCTGGGATACGAGACGATACATCAAAATGTGCAACTTGTGCGGCAGCATGAACTCCTGAGTCTGTGCGACCGGAGCCACATACTGCAACATGTTTACCCAGGACGGATTCTAAAACTATTTCTAGCTCTTCTTGAACAGTACGTCCATTAGGTTGTCGCTGCCAACCATTCAATTGAGTACCAATGTATTGAACAATAATGGCAACACGCTGAGGCGCCTCCATATTAATGACCTCAGCAAAGCTAGCCCAGGGTTGTGACATAGCCTGATTTAGGCAAAGAGTATTAAGCGAGAGCTAAAGGAGTTCAATAATTGCCATTTCAGCTCCATCGCCACGACGTTTTATCGTTCGAGCAATTCGAGTATATCCACCTTGGCGATCGCCATATCTCTCACTTGCAGCTGCAAAAAGAGCGTGGACGAGTTGCTTATCGAATAAATAGCCAATTGCTTGACGACGAGCATTCAAAGAGCCATTTTTTGCCAAAGAGATCATCTTCTCAGCTTCAGAACGCACTGCTTTTGCTCTTGCTTTGGTTGTTTTAATCCGACCATGCCGAATCAATTCAGTTGTCAGAGACCTGAGTAAAGCTCGACGCTGATCAGCAGGTTTTCCTAATTGTGGGACGCGGCGACCGTGACGCATAGTTCAAGATAGTGAGTGTTTTAAATGAATAGATTACAGAATTCAAATTAACTAGGTAGTCTACATCAACATTAGGTTGCTTTTGAAGATTTTTCGTGAGGAAGAGTAATTCCCAAACGATCCTGCAAAGCCTCGATGACCTCTTCAGCGGATTTTGCTCCAAAGTTCTTGATTTCTAGTAAGTCTTCCTGAGTGTAATCAAGTAAGTCGGCAACAGAATTTATTTGAGCACGCTTCAAACAGTTGTAAGCTCTTACCGAGAGCTGTAGCTCTTCAATAGGAATTTGACTTTCAGGATTTTCATCTTGAACCTCTCCATCCTCAACAGGCGCAAACGTAACGTTTTTTAGAGGGTTAAACAAATCGACTAGGATATTGGCAGCCTGACTCAACGCATCCTGTGGCGAGAGACTACCATTTGTCCATAGTTCCAGAGATAGTCGATCCAACTCAACAGACCCACCAGCCCTGGCGCTATCTACTGAGTAATTGACTTTCCGAACAGGCATAAATACAGAATCAATTTGAAGAAAATCGAGAGCGGCAGCTTCATCTTGACTACGATCAATAGAGCGATAGCCAACACCTACCTCAATCCGAAATTCCATCTCAAGAGTAGCCCCAGCTGCAACAGTTGCAATGTAATGATTTGGGTCAATTACTTCAACTTCAGCAGGAAGCTCCAAATGAGCAGCTGTTACAGTCTCTGGACCTTGTACAACAAGGCGGCCAATTTGAGGTTGCTGCGAATAGCTCTTGAGAACAATCTCCTTCATGTTGAGTAAAACATCAAGCACGTCTTCTCGGACGCCTGGAACAGTAGCAAACTCATGAGTAACACCCGCGATTCTAACTGCGGTCACTGCCGTTCCTTGAAGGTTCGATAACAAAACCCTCCTCAAAGCATTCCCAACTGTAATCCCTTGACCACGATCAAGGGGCTCAATAATGAATCGTCCAAAAAGATTCTGACTTGAATCAACATCAGACTCAATACATTCAACTTGAAACTGAACCATTCTACGTCTCCCGCCTCATCCCTTGGGTAACAGCTACGAGCACAATCAATGCAATTTATTAAACACGTCGCCGCTTAGGAGGGCGGCATCCATTATGTGGAATTGGAGTCACATCCCTGATTAGGGTGATCTCCAAGCCTACACCTTGAAGAGCGCGAATAGCTGTCTCACGTCCTGCTCCAGGACCGCTAACCATTACCTCTACCTGGCGCATTCCTTGATCAACAGCTCGGCGACCAGCAGAGTCGGCAGCTGTTTGAGCTGCGAATGGAGTTCCTTTCTTTGCACCTTTAAATCCACTGGAGCCAGCTGAAGCCCATGATATAGCCTCACCCCGAGCATCAGTAATCGTCACAATCGTGTTGTTAAAGGTTGAACAAATATGAGCAACTCCGCTTGGTACATTCTTTTTTTGCTTTTTAGGGCCAGATTTTCGGCCAATCTGCTTCGCCATAATGCATATTCCTTCATCAAAAACTCTAACTAATTAGCCAATCATTCTCCACAAGAAGTACTTATTTCTTACCTGGAGCTTTCTTTTTCCCAGCAATAGTGCGTTTTGCCCCACGTCGTGTACGGCTATTAGTTCGTGTCCGCTGACCCCGCACAGGTAAACCCATGCGATGACGACGGCCTCTATAAGTACCAATATCCATCAATCGCTTGATGTTCATTGACTCCCAGCGTCTTAAGTCGCCTTCTACCTGATACTCTTCCTCAATAAGTCCACGCAAAGCAACAACATCAGCATCAGTTAGATCTCGAACACGAGTATCAGGATTAATGCCTGTTTTACTTAAGATGTTTTGAGACCGTGATAGACCAATTCCATATATGTATGTCAAGCCAATTTCAATGCGCTTATCGCGCGGCAGATCGACGCCAGCTACTCTTGCCACTCTCTTTCCTCCCTAATTTATGCCATTTAAAAACGACATTGCTTAACCTTGACGTTGTTTGTGCTTCGGATTCGAGCAAATTACCATTACTCGTCCCCGTCGTTTAATAACGCGGCACTTCTCACACATTCTTCGAACAGATGGCCTAACCTTCATAACCGCTCAATACCTCTACAACCCAAGCCTTTATTTTATGATTAAGAAAAAATAGTTAGCTAATTTCAAGTAAAATTCCATTCAACAATCACTTTTTCCGTAACCGATATGTAATTCTTCCTTTCGTTAAATCGTAAGGAGTTAACTCTACTTTTACACGGTCACCAGGAAGAATCTTGATATAGTTTCGTCGAATTTTCCCAGAAATATGAGCCAATACATTAAATCCGTTGTCAAGATCAACTCTAAACATAGCGTTTGGTAGAGAGTCTGTAACCGTCCCCTCCATTTCAATCA